>CAZSPM010000084.1:0-7206 GCA_964608785.1 uncultured Eubacteriales bacterium | reverse complement strand
TTCTTCTTCAAAGCATTAAGCCCGCCCTGCTTTTGAAGCAAGGAATTTGAAGAGGCGATTCTAAGGGCATAATCTTCGGTATCTTTATAAGGGAGGCTCTCAAAGATTTTCCCCCCGAGTCTCTGAGCCAGTTCCAGACAGAGGTTCCCGACCTCTTTGGCTTCGCCTCTAGGTCGGAACGTGGGCTCAAGGAGTTTGCCCACTTCAAATAGGGGTGACCTTAGGATTTCGGCTTCGCTTAAAAGAGACACTACCGGCTGTCTGAGGTTGAGTATTGGAGCCATATCCAAGGAAGGAGCTTTCTTAATACCCCATCCTTCCAAAAATGTGGCAGCTGGAAGCACCATATCAGCTATCATAGCTGTTTCTGTGAGGTGGGTGTCCATTACAACAAGAAAAGGGACTGTGTTTTCATTTTTAAGCAGGCGTAGACTCGCTTTACAGTCTGGGTCATCATAGGCAGGATTGGAGAGATAGGTGAAATAGGTATCGATTCGAGAATTGGTTTTTGTGAGGTCAAAGATTCCTTTATCAATACGGCTTGATTTTTTTAGGGTAGTCAGGGCATAAGCCGCATCTTTGGGGAAATTTGCCGGAGTGCGGGAATAGAAAATACCGCCCTCCTTCTCGATGTTTCCGACGAGACAGTTCAGTAGGGCGATACTCCTTACATTCTGGCTCCCGTTCTCATGTTCGCTTGCTCCTCCTCCGATCATGGCCACTGAAGGTTTCTGTGTGGCAAACTCCACTGCCAGATGTTCAATATCTCCAGCCTTGATACCGCTTACTTTTTCGGCAACATCAGGAGTGTACTTTGAGAGGTGCTGCATTAACATGGAGAGCGGATAGTTTGTCTTCTTTTCCCAGAAATTCATATCTGTAAATCCGTTTTTCACGATCACATGGGCCATGGCCAAGGCAACGATACCATCAGTTCCTGCTTTGATCGGATACCAGGTATCACTCTTTGCTGCGGTTTCCGACATTCGAACATCAAAAGTGAAGAGCTTTGTTCTTTTCTCTACTTGGGCAAGGACAAGGCGGCGGGCGATTCCTATGAAATGATCGTGATTGGCATAGGGATTGGCGCCGAAATTTAGGATTATACGGCTTCTTCCGACATCTTCAATCAAAGATTCAGAAATCATCAACGAGGTGAGGGCTCTCGTTCGATTGAGATTCTTCAAGACCGTCCTATCAATGATATGTGTTGATCCAAGAGCAGCAATAAACTTCTCGAATAAAGGCTCATTCTGGCCTTTATCAAAAACGAGCTCGCTTGTTCTCCCGCTCCTTATAAGCTCTTGGAAACGTTTGCTCAATTTCAGATAGGCTTCATCCCACGTGATCTTGGTCCATTGACCACTACCTCTTGCGCCAATCCTCCTCATGGGATACAGCAGTCTTTCTGGGTCATTGACAAGATTTATTGCGGCAATACCTTTTACACATATCCCTCCTTGGTTATTGGGATGATAGGGATTGCCAAGGATCTGGACAAGGCGTTCACCATTCAGATAGGCAATGATTCCGCACCCTGCTGGACACTGCTCACATGTTGTGGGGATAGCGCGAAGGCGGTTGAGAGATGTTCTAGATACTCCAGCAATATCTTGCGCAGAATTTTTTTGAAATGAGTCGAAACTTGCTGCTGTACCTGCAACAAAAAGGAGTCCGTTCTTCATGAATTTTCGTCTGGAAATCATTTTTTTTGTCATAACATAAAATCCTCTATAATAGTGGAAGGAATTCTCCGGCCACCACAACGACATATCGCATGTAAAAGATACCGACAACCACAAGGATTGAGGCAATTATGACTGTAGGTAATTTCCTGAACCGGGGCACCACCAAGAGAATAAAGGGCATGATCTTACCCAGTAGGCTTTCTATGATGAGGAACATGAAGCTGAATTTTCCACCCAGGATCAGATGTGCCGCTGCTTGAGCATCTGAGTGGGATATGGAAAGAACGATAAGATCACTGCCCACGAGAAAAAGGTCGAATATGATCATCCATGCCAACAATTTTCCCAGGTTCGATATTAGCTCTCTGTTAACTTTTTTTTCCTTGGAAAAGAAACGATCCTTGATTGTACACACGAGAATCATCAGAGCAACTCCTGAGACAATGGCTGAGGCGAGAAAGAGAATAGGCATTATGGCTGTATTCCAGAGTGCCCTTGCTTTGCCAAACGCTAGGATGAATCCTGTATAACCATGAACCGATACAGCGAGTGGAATACCGATGAGCCCAAAGATTCGAGTGAGCTTCATGTTTTCCTTGAACATGTAATACCCATAGATAATGCAATTTATTGGATACAGAACAAGCAGGAATGAACCCCATGTGATCGGAGATGACATGTTGAAATAGACAAAAAGGTGCCATGCGCGATAGGGCATTCCGATATGAATAAGAAGAAATAGAGGTGCTATAATGAGAACTACAGTTGCCAGCACAATCCCTATCTTTCCAATGGGTTTATACTGCGTCATCCCGAAACCATAGGCCAATGTGGATAGGATAAACGATCCTGCACTCAAGCCGGTGAGATAAAAGTATATGGCGATATTAAGGCCAAAGGCCTTTTGGTGAAAGATATTGTACAGAACTTGACTGTCCACAATACTCCTTTATAGTTAAGTTATTTCCTTGGGACAAATAATTTTGAATTCTAGCATCAAAATATTCACTTTATTCTCTGCCATCCAAAATTATTCATTTTCCTCTTGTTTTGCCACGATTGCTGAGATTTCAAGACCGATATAAAAAGTCTGGGGACTTGTGCCCATCTCGGGTTTAATAACCTGCACTGCGTTCTTTGCCATGGCCTTTGAAATATCACTTCGAGGATCATTCAGGTCGCCGAACAAGATGGCTCCTGCAGGACAGGCAAGAACGCAAGCCGGCTTGAGACCGGCATCTATTCTGTGGTGGCACCAATAGCATTTTTCCGCGATTTTTCTGATGGGATTGATGTATCTCACTCCATATGGACACGCAGCCATGCAATACCGACAACCTATGCACCTGTGGGGGTCTATATAGACAATCCCATCTGGTCGCTTGATTCCAGCATTGACTGGACAGACTGTGACACAGATGGGCTTTTCACAGTTGTTGCAGACGATTGGAAAATAAAACTCCTTTACATGCGGATAATTTCCTTTCTCGATCTTTTTGACCCAGTTCCTCCAGACACCTAGCGGCACATTGTTTTCACTTTTACAGGCAACAGCACACGCATTGCAGCCAATGCACTTCCTTAAGTCGAACAGCATAGCCAATCGCTTTTTATTATTATCCATTGTTTTTGTTTTTATTCTTTATGTTCCTCTTCTTTATCTGCTTGTTCAGTCTTGGGCGATTCCTTTTCTTTAATTTTCATGCCATGCCATAAGGTCTTTACTCCATCCACGATTCCCTTTCTCGATTTATACCCTACAAGGAGGAGCGCCCCAATAAAGAAAAGGATTACTAAGCTCCCACTTGTGTAATTGAGCCATACCCATCTTTGTGAATCCAGGTGTGTGGATCCCATCACAAAATTGCCCTTTGAGCGAACATCATGGCATCGAGAACAGAAATCTTTGTAGACGCGTTTGGCACCATGAGCAGAATCCTCATAATGACAACTTATACAGACATTCATACCAAATCTTTCTTCGAGATTCCCTTTCCGGTGTCCTGATATCTTGCCTAGAGAAGTTCCTTTCAAGATGCCCTTTACCATGACCTCGGGATGGCATGCCCCACAGGTTTCTCCTACATTCTCCTCATGTACAGAAGATGCCGGGTTGTCGTGGGGAAGGATGTGGTGTTTGGTATGGCAGTGATAACATAAGGGGAACTCTTTATTTTTGCTAGGAACGGGAAATGTTAAATGGATGTTTTTCTGGTATTCCTCTGCTTCTTCAGGATGACAGTGGGCACAATCCACATCTATGAAGCCCTCCCTGAAATGAATATAGGGATTGGCGTTTGTATGGCAATCCACACAGGTCATTTTACTGTTGCGGTGGATATCTTGAGACCATTCCTCTGGATTCACAAAAAGAGAACGTAGTTTGCCTTCAATTGTAATCTGGGAGATATCGGATTTCCCATGACAAGAAAGGCAGTCCTGGTCATCAAAGCTAGAAACTTGAGAAAAAGAGAGGTTGAAAAAGAGGATGAGGAGGATGGATATGCATCTTTTTAAATACATGCTTAAAAATGGCCTATTTAAGCACTGTCTTACAAGCTTTGAAAGTTCTCTTCGGTATAAATGCCTTTGCCTTTGAAATTTTACTGGCAGTAACAGCAATCCGCAGAACAGCACTTGGTAACACAATGCAGCCGGTATGTCAAGATTATGGTTTCGGGAAATAGCTTGGCTCCCAATCAGGTTTTTAATGCTATTTCCCGAAACCTTTTGTGTGGGATTGGGAATATTTCCGTGTTAAAAAGGAATGGCGATTCCCCAAATGAATTTATGGAATTCTTTCTGGTTGCCTAACCGGCTGCGCTCAATATCTTTCCAGAGGGATCCTCCAAGAGAGAGTTCGATCCATTCCAAAAGCGTTATCCGTAAAATTAAGTCTCCCCAGCATGCCTGACCTGAGGAAAAAAAATCTTCGGCTTGAAAAAGCACCTGAAAATTTAAAATAATCCGTTCTGCTGGTCGCAACCCAATCCTTAAACCAAACTCCTGCTTCAATTTATTTCCTGAAAGATCAAGATGTCCTCTTTGGTTCGTGTGGTGAAAAAACCACGTAAAAGGTTCGATATAAAAATTGCGTCCCTTAAAGGGAACACCGAATCCGACATAATTGCGATTTGTGAAAAAAGGTTTTTCTTTGTTTGACCTGAGGCTCTGGTAGTCAGAATCATGGTTGCTGTCGTGACCGACAATCAACACCAGATTCTTCAACAACAAATATCGAAAAGAGAAGTGCCAATCAAATTTTGTCCTTTTGTGGCCGTCATCATGAGTGATGAGTTGACCAAGGATCCAGGCGTCTTTAGTGAGAAAGATAAGGTTTTGGAATCCAAAATTCAATTTATCTTCGGGTCCGCTAAGGTCGTTATAACTGGGAAATGTGGAGGGGAGCTGAAGCTGAGCGAAAAGCTCCCCATGGAGATAAAGTTTTTTCTCTCGGAAAAGTGGTTTTTTATCTATGTCCGGACGATAGATAAAGATCTCATAGGCTTGGGATGATTGCGGAAGGGAAAAGCAGAAAATCAGCACAAAAAGAAAGGCCAAGGGGAAAATCTTTTTAAAATTCATAGGACAATCCAAAACGGAAGACTCTGGGAGACTGAATTTCAGTGGCAAAGCGAAGAGGATATTCAGGTCCTGTCCATTCGTTCTCCTCAGTGGCCAGACCTCTGTTTAATATGTTAAAGCCATCCAGGATAATCCTTATCCTTGCTTTTTTGAAATCTAAGATTTTTTCCAGTCTTATATCAACTGTCCGGTTATACTCATATCTCGAGACACCGCGGGGGTTGGCCTGGATGAAAAATGGCCCCTGGTTCATCCCCTGAACGATGATCTTTCGGGCAAATGGTTGTCCATCATAATATTTGATGATGCATCCTATTCTTATGTCATAAGGGGCCAAATAATTAAAGCCAATTCTTCCGGTATAAGCTCTGTCAAAGCGCGTTCTGCCTTTAGCATTTATGAGTGTGTTCGGGTTATCATACAGACTGCCTATCACTCCATCATCATTTTCCCATTCTGTATTGCCAGGGCTCGTTTTTCCAATCGCAGAGGTTGCTGTGAGGGAAAGGAAGAAACTAAATCTTGAGCTGTATTTCTTGATGAGAGTGAGATCAAAGCCTTTATACCTGGATATTCTTTTTTCTGCCTCATGGTTTGTGAGAATTAGAAAGTCCTGACCCAATGTCTCTTTTTTCTGGTTATAGACAATAAAGGTCAGGTCGTCGTCAGTGTTGGGGCGTCTATCATCGCCGATATCAAAGATTTCTGTTGGATCGTAATCGGGAAAAGGGACTCCGATGTTAAGAGTTTCGGCAAGGTTCCTGTTCTCCCGATAAAATCCTCCCAGAGATAAGTGCCAATTAGAGCTAAACTCGTGAATGAATGAGATGCAAAACTCATCTGTGTAAGGCCTTTTCAAATCAGGATCTATCCTGGAAAAAAAGGGGCCCTCTCGCCGGAGAAGCGTTCCGGCCTCTCCTTCCTGATATTGCTTATCGCTATTCATATCATGCCAGGAATAAACCAAGCCACCTAAAGCACTGGGATTCCCATAAGTAAGATATGCAAGAGGGAGGGTGAAGTAATACCGAGCGGCAGAGATCTTCAAAGCCGATTTTTTTGATTTAGACAATGGAAGAACGATCCCTATACGGGGAGAAATATTAAGCCATTCAATTCTTCCCTTTTCTTTTGAAAAGCCGATTTCTTCTTCCCTGAAGGAAGGTCTGGGATTTTGAGGGATCCAGCCCAAACTGTATGCAAAATTGGCTCCAAAATAAAAAGAGATAAAATTGGATAAAATAATGCTGTTCTGAAAAAAAAGATTCATATGAAGAGCCCGTTCGCTGTGCTGAACAGGCGTATTATATCTGACGATTTCCAGTGGATCGCTTTCGAAAAAGCGGAGATGAAGGTTGTCTAAGATTTCTTTATGAGAAGAAGAAAGGCTGTGCTGGAGCTGGAAGCCATATTGAAATCTGTGTGTGGCCTTAAGAAAGCCAGGTGCAAGAGAGTCTCCCTTTATTAACAGAGTAAGGATGTTCCGCTTGTCTTTGAATGCTAGAGGCGCTGCTCCATATGTAACGTTTCTGAAAATCTCACTGCCATGCTGGCCGTAAAAGCCATCTTGGAAGTGAGAATGCAGGACCCCCTGAGCAAAACAGAGCCCGATTTTGAGCGCGTGGTTTTCCTGTATTCTTGAGTCCCAGGTAGCTTGGAAGACATTATAGATATTTTTACTGTCTAGGGTCGATGAAAGAGGAATATTTCTTCCTGCTCCCAAACTGGGATTAGTGATAATCTGACCAGTCCAAACAAATCGAAAGGTGCTTTCCGATCTGCGGTATTTTAGGCTCAAAAACCCAGAGTATATTGATGTTCTATCATCTTTTTCATAATCTGCTAAATTCCGGGAGATGTGAGAGGCCGAAATAGATGTGAAATAGAAGAGTTTTTGAGGTATTAGAGGTCCCGAGAGGTGAAGATTGCCTTC
>CAZSPM010000083.1:0-7292 GCA_964608785.1 uncultured Eubacteriales bacterium | reverse complement strand
ATTCAGGGTAAGAGGAGGGCAATGAATGAATCTACCAAAAATGCTCCTTTCAAAAAAGCTTGGCAGTGCTGCTCTGACATCATTGGCAGTGCTACTGTGGGGATCAGGATTAAGCTTTACTCGTGCGACTGATTATGTTTCTCCATCTTCAAAGGACATCGATTGGCGCCAAAGGGTTGAAAAGCTGTTGAAGGTATCCAATGAGGGAGATATTATCTTAACAGCAGTAGGAGATATGATTTATAATGAAGAGATAAGCCATTTTACAGAGCCATATTACAAAAATCTCTACCGCATACTTCAAGATGCAAGATTAGCCTATGGCAATCTGGAAATGTCTTTGAATGAAAAGCCAGAGCTGCAAAGAAGCACATATCAGTTTCGCCGGGGGAGAGATTTCGCTTGGGAGATAGCCAAAATCGGCATTAACATGGTGAGTTTAGCAAATAACCACGCCTTAGATTATGGAACAGAGGGGCTTAAAGACTGCCTCCGCATCCTCAGACAGAGCGGTTTTACTTATGCAGGCGCTGGCTTAAATCTTGCTCAGGCTAGAGCGGCTCGCTCTAAAAGGATCCTAACGACGAGGTTTGCCCTCCTTTCTTTCTATTCGTCTCGCCGCATCCGTTGGACAAATCCTGATGAGCCCACCATCACCACAATCAGAGCCCCCTCTGTTTTGCTTGAGAAGGAAAATGGCAAAATCGAAGCAATACCTGCTCCCGTTGAGGAGGACGTAAAGGCTATGGAGGATGCAATTAGCGTCGCAAGGAGGAATGCAGATATCGTTATAGTCGCCTTCCATCTCCACTGGGTTTCCCACTCCAGGGCTTACCCCTTACCAGATAAGGTGCCCCCTCACCAAACTCCCGTAATCCACAAGGCCGTTGATGCTGGGGCTGATATCATCATCGTCACAGGACCACACGTCTTGAGAGGGATAGAGATTTATAAGGGTAAGCCTGTCTTTTACAGCATAGGAAATTTTGTCTATCACTGGAAAACACCAGAAAAGATACCTCCTATTATCTGGGAACGGCATGATGAAACTTATACAGGGGTGGTAGGCTCAGACCCTCGCCTGAGAGGTGTGGATGTCCGTGAAGAGTCTGAAACTATTGTCGTCAGGTTTACCATAAGGGAAAAAAAGATCCACAAGATTGAGCTCATACCGGTAACCATAGATGCTGAAGGACCGCACATGGGCGATCCCAGGCTAGCGAATGATAAGCGGGGCAAAGAGATAATCGAGTTGCTTCAAAATCTCTCACAGAGGTACAAAACTAAAATCATCTACAGGGAATGGTATGGACTGGTAGAAATGTAAGCTTATTTATTTTCTGTTAACAACAGCAATTTCCCGTGGAGGGTGTTGTTGTATTCACCGTTCTCTATGCTTATTTTTCCATTGACAATCACGTATTCAACCCCAGAGCAATACTGCCGTGAATCGGCGTATGTGGAATTATCCCTGACAGTTTCAGGATCGAAGACAACAATATCAGCCTTGTAATCCTTTTTAAGTAACCCTCTATCCTTCATTTTAAGGAAAGAGGCCGGAAGGGATGTCATTTTCCTGACAGCATCCTCCAGGGTTAATAGCTTCTCTTCTCTGACATACTTTCGGAGTACTTTGGTTTGACTCCCATAAGTGCGGGGATGACCACGTCTGGGTCTGTCTCCCTCCTTTTTTATCGGCGAAGCGCCTCCATCACTGGAGATCATCACCCAGTCTTCCTTCAGGGCATGTTGAAGATCATCCTCTGACATGGAGCCCCCAGAGTAGAGCATGTCTGGTTCATCAAGGATTAAATCTACGACTATGTCAAAGGCATCTCTTTTTTGTTCTCTCGCGAGGTCTGAAATGTTTTTTCCCATCAAATGGGTATTTTTCTCGGCCACTAAAATAGTATAATTATGCCATCCCCACATGGCTATGGCACTTGGATTATCGGGAAGACCTTCAAGGGTCATTTTCTTGATTTTCTCCTTTTTTGACTTATCAGAAAGGGCTTTTCCCAGCTCATTCACATATTGGTCCCTTAATTTTTCTCTCTCCTCATCACCCAGATTCCGATTCCTCATCTTTTTTCTGAGCTCGGCCAATGGTTCCATATCATTGGGAGCACGAAGAATCGACATGATGGGTCCTATCGGCGCTGACTGCACATAAGGATACTGGTCAGCAGTGATGTACACTCCCCTCGCCCGGGCATCGTTAACCTCTTTCACCGCGTCTTTCATCAATCCCCAAACATCCTTTCCACAGACTTTGAAATGGGCTATATTGACCGGGACTCCTGTCTCCTCGCCGATTCTGATCGTTTCTTTGACAGCTTCAACGACAAGGCTGCACTCATCACGCATATGACTTGTATAAATACCTCCAAACTCGCCAACAACTTTTGTCAATTCAATGACTTCTTCCGTGTTAGAATAACGGCCGGGGATATATTCTAAACCAGTGCTTATACCCCAGGCGCCTTCCTCCATCGCCTGGCGAAGAACCGCCTGCATTCTCTCAATCTCTTCGCTGGTCGCCTCTCGCGGCTCCACCCCCATCACAGATTTTCTGATCGTACCGTGGCCAACCAGAAAAACGACGTTTGTCCCAAGGCCTTGATCTTCCCATTTTACCTTCGTCTCTGCCACCTTTAATGATACTGATCCTCCACAATTTCCTGTCACAACCGTGGTCACACCTTGAGTTAAATAGTTGAGATTCGCATTGGCCGTAAGCCTACCTAATCCGCTATCACAGTGAGTGTGCATATCAATATATCCAGGAGCAACTGCCAACCCCTTAGCATCGATGGTTTTCATTGCAGTCTTTCCAGAAAGGTCTCCAATCTCGACAATGGTATCGTCTCTGATTCCAATGTCGGCCTCAAATAAAGGATTCCCTGTCCCGTCAACAATCTTTCCATTCTTTATAAGAATGTCGAATTCCTCGCCCCCTCTTTTACACACTGCAAAAGAGGAAATTAAAACCAAAAATGCACTGAAAATGATCAGCCAACGTTTAAACATGTCTTGCCTCCTTTCGTTGAAATTCAAAGTGTATATTGTTTATTAGACAAATCAGATGTTCTTGTCAATAATTATTTGCTCTCGATTTGCCTAACTCTATATGAATGTTTTGATGTTGGATGAAGAATTTGAGCTTTCTGGCAAAAATATTATCGCACTTATCTATTATTTGTTAAAAGCAGAACTCTCCCGTTGAGTGCATTATTGTATTGACCGTTCTCTATGCTTATTTTTCCATCGATGATTACATATTCTATTCCCGTGCTGTACTGGTGTGAATCTAGGAACGTGGCATTATCCCTGATAGTTGCAGGGTCGAATATGACTATATCAGCTTTATTGCCTCTTGCCAGCAGCCCCCTGTCCTTCATCTGGAGCAAAGAGGCGGGGAGGGAAGTCATCCTTCTTACCGCATCTTCCATAGTTAAGATCCCTTCTTCTCGAACATACTTTCTAAACACTCTGGGAAAGCTTCCATAATTCCGAGGATGAACCCGATTTTCAGGTTTAAAAGCGACAGCGCTTCCGTCACTGGAAAACATCAGCCAGTCCTGCCTCATGGCATGTTTCATGTCGTCTTCCGACATGGCTCCAGTGGAGAGGTGCACATCATCTCTTTCCTCTATGAATAAGTCTTCGATAATGTCAAAAGGATTTCTCTTTTGTTCTTCTGCAAGATCTGAGAGGATTTTTCCAATCAGATGGGTGTTTTTTTTTGCATGTACAATTGGAAAAGAATCCCAGCCCCATCTGGCTATAGCACTTGGTCTATTAGGGAATCCTACAACGGTTGTCTCTTTAATCTGAGCCCGCTTTGATTGATCAGACAGGGCTTTTGTCAGCTCCTCCATATACTGCTCTCTGAACTTCTCCCTCTCTTCATTCGGTAAATTCCGATCGTTCATCTTTTTTCTGAGTTCTGCCAAAGGTTCCATGTCCTCCGGAAAATTAATAAAACTTGTGAGGGGACCAGTGGAAGCCCTATTATAGGGGTACATATCGGCTACTACGTAGATTCCTTCTGTCCTAGCATTATTGATCAGTTTGACGACATCTTTCATCAATCCCCAATAATTCTTCCCACATAATTTGAGATGGGATATATTAGCCCGCACCCCTGCTTCTTTTCCAATTCGAATGGTTTCTTTTACGGCTTCACGTACATATTCTCGTTCACTACGCTTATGAGTGCTATAAATTCCACCAAATTCGCCCACGACTTTTGCCAAGGCAATGATTTCTTCGGTATTGGCATAGAGACCTGGGACATATTCTAAACCTGTACTCATCCCCCAAGCGCCTTCCTCCATCGCCTGGCGAAGAATCTCCTGCATTTTCTTAATCTCCTCCGGCGTAGCCTCGCGCGGTTCCATCTCCATGACAACTCTTCGGATTGTACCGTGGCCAACCAGAAATACAGCATTTGTCCCAATGCCCTGATCTTCCCAATTTGCCTTCGTCTCTGCAACTTTTAGTGATACTGATCCACCGCAATTTCCTGTCACAACCGTTGTTACACCCTGGGTTATATAGTTGAGATTGGCATTGGTATCAGGTTGACCCAAACCCCTATCACAGTGAGTATGCATGTCGATAAATCCGGGGGAAACGACCAAGCCCTTAGCATCGATAGTCGTAGAAGCAGTCATCCCACTGAGATCTCCGATCTCGACGATAGTATCGTCTCTGATTCCGAGGTCGCCATTAAACCAAGGATTCCCTGTTCCATCAACAATCCTTCCATGCGTGATGAGAATGTCAAAGTTTTCTGCCTCTTTTTTAACGCATACAACACAAGAGAACATCAAAATTGTTAATACACTGAAGATTGTTTGCCAACGCTTAAACATGTTTTCCCTCCTTACATTAAAATAAGCTTCGCTTCGCTCAGCAAAGGTTTTGAGGTTTCAAGGAGTCAAGGGTTTCTTATCCAGCGAATCGATCAAAGCCTTGAGCATCCTCTCCACTTCCCTTGCCAGTTCAAATATCTTCTCAAATGTCTCCTTTTCAATATAACCTAAATTTGAAGTCAATAAAAGGACGTTATTCCACACTATGCTCTCCTGGGTTCGCGAACAAAGCTTCCTCCCGGCTGTTATCTGTGTCATCCATTCCTTCGGCAGAGATTTGAAGTCTAATCTCCATATCCATATGTTAATGAACAGGAGACATATGTGCCCTCCAGAGGCAGGGAGGAGATGATCCGACAAGTTTTATGAGATAGACCCAGCGCATTCTTGACATATATCAGCAATTTATTATAATCAAGATATTGAAATTTTCCTTAAAAATGGAGGGAACAAATGTTTAAACGCTGGTTAATAATTTTTAGTGCACTGGCAGTCTTGATGCTTTCTTTTGTTGTGTGTCAAAAAAAAGGTGCTGAAGATTTTGACATTCTTATAACGAACGGAATGATCGTTGATGGGTCAGGGAACAGCGCATATGAGGGTGACATTGGAATCACTGGCGTTACCATTGCCGAAATTGGAGATCTTGCTGGAAAAACGGCCTTAAAAACCATCGATGCCAGAGGAATGGTTGTCTCTCCCGGATTTATCGACATGCATACTCACTGTGACAGAGGATTAGACAGACTTGGTTCCAATGCCAATTTGAACTATCTGATACAAGGGACAACAATGGTTGTGGTTGGGAATTGCGGTGGATCCGTATCGCTAAACGTTGCAGAGACAAAAAAGAAATGGGATGAACAGGGCATTGGAACAAACGCCGTCTTTCTGGTCGGATTTGGAGATATCAGGGAAGAAGTCATGGGGAAGGAACCGCGCGCGGCGACTCCCGAAGAAATTGAAAAAATGAAGGCCATCGTCCGCAAGGCAATGGAGGAAGGAGCCTGGGGTATGAGCACAGGTTTGGAATATGTCCCTGGCCGCTATGCCAGTACAGAGGAAATCATCGAAGTCACAAAAGTGGTTGGCGAGTATGGAGGGATTTATACCAGTCACCAGAGAAATGAGTTTGATGGCACTCCTGAAGCCACTAAAGAGACTATCCGAATCGCAGAAGAGGCCGGTGTGCGGGGTAATTCTGCTCATTTCAAAGCATGCCGGAAGGGATACTGGGGAACATTGAAAGAGGCCGTAGATTTGATAAATGAAGCCCGGGAGAGAGGGATCTATGTGACTGCCGATATGTATCCTTATGACAAGGCAGGCGGCAGCCGTATTATATCGGTTGCCAGGAACGGCGGTTGGTCTCCTTTTCGTGTTCCGCAGGACATGGAGCCTTTTGCAGAAATGAGAAAAAAGATGAGGGATGAAACCTTATCGGATGTGGATAGAGAGCAGCTAAGAGAGCAGTATATTGGTGAACTTGCCAAAGCTTTATCTGATAAATCAAAACGGGAACTGATCAAGCAGGCAGTCCTTGTCGGGACCTCTGAAAGGCCAAGTGGAGTGGCCTTAGCAGGTTGGGATAGTTATATGGTTGTTGTATCCGAGAAGAATACAGATTTGATTGGAAAAATCCTTTCTGATATTGCTCAGGAACAGAACAGGGATGTCTTTGACTTAGCGGCTGACTTGGTCATTGATGAACCTGACATGTGGCTTGCCTGCGGAGTTATGTCGGATGAGGACATGAAATATGCCATGAAGCAGGATTGGCTGATGTTCTCAAGTGATGGAGGCGCATCACCTATTATTCAGGATACTGATGAACCTGTCGTTGGCCATCCTCGTGCTTTTAGCAGTCAGGCAAGAGTACTACGCAAGTATGTTCGGGAGGATAAGGTTTTAACGCTGGAGAATGCTATCAGGATGATGACCTCTCTTCCCGCCGATCTTCTTCAGATGACTGACAGAGGACTGCTTAAGAAAGGATACAAGGCTGATATTGCCATATTCGATCCTGATACTATCAGGGACAATGCCACATTTACGGATTCGCGGCAATACAGCACAGGGACAGAATACGTGATTGTTAACGGAAAACTAAGTATAGAAAATAGTAAATATAATGGTGCCCTCAACGGCAAACTGTTGCTGTTAACAGAAAACAAATAAACACTGACATTTTAGGCTCGTGTACTAAAGGTGTTCCCCAAAGAGCTTGGCTCATAAAATATGCCTTGTTTCGCTCGACATAAGTTTCGAGGTTTCAAGGAGTCAAAGAACATCCCCAATTAGGCTGAATAACTCACCTATTTGCTTCCTGTCCAAAGGAAAAACAAATTTCTTTAAAGGGCTCTTCTCCCAATTAGGTGGGTAATTTTATGAATTTAATACACGGAAATGGCT
>CAZSPM010000082.1:0-7332 GCA_964608785.1 uncultured Eubacteriales bacterium | reverse complement strand
ACCTATGCCAAACATCATTCTTACTTCATCGATATCATTGGTCATCCGGGACATGAGCTCGCCGGTGGCTGTGTTGTCAAAATAATTGGAGGACTGGTAGATAACATGGCCGAAGAGATCGTCCCTCATTTTTTTGACAACCTTAAACCCGATGGATTTCATGAAAAAAGAAGAAAGAAAGGTAAAAAACCCTTTACCAAAAATAACGATAACTAAAAGCAAAGGAATGAATCGGACCATCTGTTCTTCGGTAACACCGAGAGTTCTGAAAATGAAGTCCATGATGCGCGTTTTTTCTGGAGCTATTTGAGGTCCGATCTGGAACATCTTATCAATGATAGGTTGGACCAGGTTGACAAAAACATAAGTAAAAAAGGCAACAAAAATCATGAAAATAAAGGCAAGAATAAGTCTCTTCCTCTCCCTAAGAGTGAGTTTGAAGAGTTCGAATACTTCTTTCATCTTTAACTCGATGCGCACGAGTGAATTTTCTTGGCAATCTCAAAGGCATTCAGAGCCGAACCCCTGGTCAGGTTATCCGCTAATGTCCAGATCCAAAAACTATTGGGAAACGATTCTTCTCTCTTTATCAGCCCGACAAATATTTCCTCCTTCCCTGCTACTGAAACAGGAGAGGAAAGGCTGGATGGGGTAAGCTTGAAAAAAGGAGATTCCTTGAAGAGATCCTTCAATCGCGGGATATCCGCTTTCTTCTTTAACTCTAAATAGGTCATAACGGAATAAGAATGGAACACTGGTGCCTGGATGAGAGATAAGGAAAATGAAAAATCAAATTTGTGAAGAACCCTTTGTACCTCTGATGTGATCTGTCTTTCAATGGATGAAAAGCCGCTTTTATCAGGCTTTTCTGTGTAAGAAAGAATGTTAAAGGCAATCTGCTCCTTAAACACTTTCTTTGACATCGCAGAACTGCTCAATAGGGAAAAACTCTGGTTCGCTAGCTCTTTGATCCCTGATTCCTCAAAGGCTGAAACAGGTTGAAGGATAAAGGAAATGGACTTTAAAATGCCAAAATTCGTGAGGACTATATGAAAGAGGTGAGTAAGAATGACGGTCACTGGATGAGGGTTGGCAATGAGCGAAGGCATTTTTTCCTCGATAATCTCATCATTCACTCCTGCCACAACCAGGGGGATTTTCTTTTCTGTGTTAAATGTCTCGCTCAAATCGATTGCCTGAAATCTCTTTGCCTTATGAGCAAGCATCCCAAATCTCCGATTGACCTCCTTTCCCGATGCCAAAAAAACTAAATCAGAGTCGCAGAGAGAGTCTTTGTCGATGTGATGAATCACTCTTGACTCTTTTCGGAAATGAGTGAGCTTGCTGAATTCTTCTTTAACATCCGGGTCATAAAAATCTATATCTTTAAGAGGGAATTTTTTTCGGCTCAAAACATTCTTTATCTCTTTTCCACGCATGGAATCTGTCCCGACCAAGGCAAGCTTCAGCTTTTTATTCCCTCTTATTTTTTCCATAGCTTTAACTTTAGAGTGATTTTCTGAATTCTGTCATCATATAGTACATCCTATCCTTTAAAGCGAGCTTCTTTTTCTTCAGTTCTTTCTCTTTCAGTTTTTCTTCTTCTGTCAGATAATTCTTTTCTTTATATTTTTCGAGTTCCTTCTCATACTTCTGATGCTGTTTATAGACCTTCCGGAACTCCTCGTTTTTTTCGAGCATTAGCTCTTTTAACTCTTTTTCCTCCATTGAGTTCTCCTCCACAGAAAGAATATCACAACGAATTTCCTATTTCAATTTGTCAATGTCATTGCGAGCCAAAAGGGCGCGGCAATCTCAGCTTATCCACAACGCAGGATTTTAATCCATTAAATTCATCAAAGGAGTATAAAATTCGCGGGGGAAAGAAAAATTTAATTTCATAATTGACTTTATCCAAGAGTAAAACTATACTTAATTCCGAAAAAAATCGACACGGCTCCAAAACACGGCGAGGTAGCTCAGTCGGTAGAGCGAGAGACTGAAAATCTCTGCGTCGGCGGTTCGATTCCGTCCCTCGCCACCTTCCCTCGTTCAAATATTCCTGGTTCATCTCCCATTTAGTTGTAAATATTAATACCTGTTTTACAAATTCATTCCTGCGGAAGTAAGAATCCAGACTTGTACCTGCTTTACCAAACGTCATTCCTGATGTCATTCCTGCGGAAGCAGGAATCCAGACGAATTTGGATAAGAGTTTTTCATATTTCTGATTTCCCGCTTTAGCGGGAACAAGCCTGGTTTCCTGCTTCCGCAGGAATGACATTTTTCATATTTCTGGATTCCTGTGGAGCTTATGCCCGCGAAGCTTGTGCCCGCGAAAGCGGTTAGCGGGTACAGGAATGACATTAAATGGCAAAAAGAGTAATTTTTTAGATTCTCGAACTTGAATTATAAAGATTTGAGATAATCTGCGAGCTTCTCTCTGAACTCGGGCCTTTTCAAGGCAAGCTCAATGGTGGCCTCGATAAATCCCAGCTTATCTCCGGCGTCATAGCGTTTCCCCTCAAAAAGATACCCATAGATCGGCTGTTTCTCCAGCAACTCTTTGATGGCATCTGTGATCTGAATCTCACCCCTTTTATCGGGAGCAGTCTCTCTGATCGCCTGGAATATCTCTGGCGTAAAAACGTACCGGCCGAGGATACCTAAGTCTGAAAACGCTCTCTCTGGACCAGGCTTTTCAATCATATCTTCAATCTGAGACACCCTCTCTGATATCTGTTTGGGTTTAACGATCCCATATTTTTTCATTCCTTCCTCATCCACGCGCCCGAGGACAATAACCGAAGACTCAAGCTCAGAAAAGGCATCGATCAGCTGCTTAATACAGGGCGTGGGACAGTCGAATATATCATCGGGAAGGAGAACGGCAAAGGGGTCACTCCCTATATAACTCTCGCTCATTAAAATGGCATGACCCAGCCCAAGAGCTTCTTTCTGGCGGATCCAACAGATTTCAGCAAGATTGGATATTCTTCTCACTTCATCTAGAAAATCGAGTTTCCCCTTCTCTTCAAGGAATTGTTCTAACTCTGGACTCCTGTCAAAATGATCTTCCATGGAGGATTTTCCTCTGCCAGTTATGATACCGATGCTCTCGATTCCTGACTGTACAGCCTCCTCTACTGAATACTGGATGAGAGGTTTATCCACAACGGCCAGCATCTCCTTGGGTTGAGATTTTGTAGCGGGGAGAAACCGCGTACCAAAACCTGCCGCAGGAATTATGGCTTTTCGAATAGAGACCATTTTATCTCGTGCGAATTTATCTTTTTTTCCCTGAAAAAAGGTGTCCTTCTCTTAGAATTTATAACTAATAGAGAGATTGGGGACAATTATGTTCAAGCTGTGTAAGCCAGGCATCGCGGTTTCCCAATCGGGATCAATAAGGACTTTTTCGAAGGGAATGTTCCTTTCACTACCCATCAAGTATTCAAGGCCCAAATCAACCTGAAGGCCGTCAAGCTCATATCCAAAGCCAAGGGTAAACACATTGAAGTCATAATTGGGCAGGAGAACATTCATCGTCTTATCAGGAGCAGGTGAGGGATCCCAATAGTATCCACCGCGAATCGCGATTGCATTTATCCTGTATTCAGCTCCGAAGCGAATCTGCGTCGTATCCATCCAATGCATCGGCCTTTTGTCATCGCCGCTCTCCGCCATCATTATTTGCCAGAAAATGTCCTTGAAATCTGTCTCTATAAGTTCAATCTTCGACCACTGCGTCCACTGAATATCTCCGGTTAAGGTGAGATTGTTCGTCGGCTTATAGGCAACCCCGCCGGCAATCCATATCGGCCAGGTGACTTCTCGCTCAAGGTCAGAGGTTGTGCTGATTCCCAACAAACTCAGTCCAGAAATAATGGCATCTCCGGTAAACTTTACTTTGCTAGGTGTGCGGATGGTCGCTCCAAAGCTGAATGTTTCATTGGGCTTGACCAAGACTCCAACAGTTGCGCCATATCCCCATCCTTTCATGTTTTCCTGATACTGACCAAGGTCCACCGCATAGGGGGGAATAGGAATCTCCGTAGAACCGGCATGCATGGCGATATCGAATATTCCGTAGTTAATATTCAGAGCAACTCCAACAGAAATCTGCTCGTTAATCTTAAAGGCAAGCGCAGGAGCGATGGTGACAAGCCCGATCTTGCTTTTCCACTCAAGATTTGGATTGTTGTTGGCGACCAAGGCAAAATCAGCACCATCCCATTTATTGCCAAGACCGGAAGGAATATAAACCGCTATTCCTGCCACCACTTTCTCGTTTACTGGATGATAGTAGGTAATCATTCCTCCAAGATAATGCGTGTTTACGGTTTTGGCATCGACTAAGCCGAACTGGTAAGTTCCGGACGGAATAATATCTG
The DNA here is from genome assembly GCA_964608785.1 of uncultured Eubacteriales bacterium. Lineage (GTDB taxonomy): Bacteria > Acidobacteriota > Aminicenantia > Aminicenantales > Aminicenantaceae. Next base: position 2,938 of record CAZSPM010000082.1, on the reverse strand, counting down.
TGCCGTAGAAACCGAAGTACTTCTTACTGAAATGAGCTATTCCTGCAGGGTTCCAGTAGATTGTGCTAAAATCGTCTGCCAACCCGACAAAAGCCCCTCCCATAGTCAAGGCTTTTGTACCGAGGCTGTTTAGGTTCAAACCGTTAGCCAGAGCCATGGGGCTTAGCAAGGCAATAAAAGCGATAACTGTCATGAGTTTTTTACTGTTTTTCACCTTAACCTCCTCCAAATTTCTTCTCCAGTTGTTATATTTTTAAATTTCCTGATAATTTTTGCAAGACATATCGGACATATACGGGTCAGGTCCGATCCCCATTTTTCTAGACAGCTTCGACCTTTGTAACATCAGGCACTTTCTTTTTTATAAAATTTGTAATTCCCTGAGTCAGAGTCATTTGCCTCATGGGGCAGCCTTCGCAGGCACCCATAAGACGAACTTGAACCACACCCTCTTCGGACACATCAACAAACTCCACGTCTCCTCCATCAGCCTGGAGATGGGGTCTGATTTCCTCGATGGCCTTTTTTACTTCTTCCTTCATTCATATCTCTCCTCTCAATCTTTTAGGGGGCACAATACTTAATTCCTGAATCCACTTGCGATTATTTAAAAGCATGAACATTCCGCGAGTTGCCTTTTAATCGTATTTACTACCCTCATTATATAATATTATCTAAATTATCTAAAAAACTATTGCTGGATGATTCTCACGCCTCCTCTATTTAAATATTCAATCCCTGATATGTCAAGTCGGGCTATGGGGTCAGGTAGTGCATTTTATCTATGATCTGAATTTTTATTTTTTTTATAATTTTTTTCTTGACAATTTATTAAAAACTGATATTTTTTTCATGGAGCCATAAATGGAAGATATTGAGGTCTCTAGCTGGCTGACTTTGGATACAATCAAAAAGGCGGCAGAAGTTGTGGAAACCATCGGCAACCTCCAAACAGGCCACAGTATGTCTGTTTTCTGTAGAATAGAGGAGGACTACCTGGAGTTATATTACAGTGACACAGCTTCGAATTTCATAAGACGGTACGAGGATAAGGATGAATTCCTGATCGCACAGGAACTGCGAAAGGAAGAAGAAGGAGAAGCTCCTTACGAAGAAAACCGCGCATTGGAAGAAGCCTACGAAGACGACGAAACAGAAGACGAAGAAGAGTCTGAGGACGATAGAGAAAAATATTAATCATTCCTTTTTTAATCTCCCTTAAATATTATGGGAGTCAGGTCTTGCTTTTTGCCTTAAATTCCTTAAATTCTCAAATCTTTCAAGAAACAAGAGCTGATCCCCTCTGCGCTTCTAGGGAGAAGCAGGCGAAAATACAATTTCTTGGTTTTGAGGCAAAAAACAAGACCTGACCCCTTTTCTCTTTTCTTCTTTTCTTTTCTAAGTTTTGAGTTTCTTCTTGAGTTCGTTGAGAAAATTAAGCGCTTCCAAAGGCGTAAGCGAAGAAATATCCTTATTCTCGATGTCCCCTTTGATATCGTCCAAAATCGCCTGTTTTCTGTCTTCCTCAAATAGAAGCATTTGAGCCTTATGCCTTTTCTTCGAAGAACTATATGCCATTCTGGGCAATCCCGAATCATCCAACTCCTGTTTCTCCAAATTAAAAAGAATTTCTTTGGCCCTCTCTACGACATCACAAGGTATTCCTGCCATCTTGGCCACATGGATACCATAACTTTGATCTGAAGGACCAGGAATTATCTTCCGCAGGAAAATGATATCATCTTTCTGCTCATTCACAGACACATGGTAGTTTTTAATTCTATTCATGGTCAAAGCGAGTTCAGTCAATTCATGGTAGTGAGTGGCAAACAATGTTTTAGCCCTGATCTCTTCCTTCTCATGAAGATACTCAGCAACAGCCCAGGCAATGCTGAGCCCGTCAAAAGTGCTTGTTCCCCGTCCAATCTCATCGAGTAAGATCAGGCTTTTCTCTGTGGCATTGTTTAAAATACTCGCTGTCTCCAGCATCTCGACCATGAAAGTCGACTGTCCGATACTTAAGAAATCCATAGCTCCTATACGAGTGAAAATACGATCGACAACGCCGACCTCTGTTTCCTTGGAAGGCACAAAGGATCCCATCTGGGCCAGGATACAGATCAGGGCCACCTGTCTTAAATAGGTGGATTTTCCCCCCATGTTAGGCCCCGTGACAATCAAAATCTGGTCTTCATCCCTATCCAGATAGGTATCATTGGGGATGAAAGGCTCTTCATTTGCGACTTCGATAACAGGATGCCGCCCTTCCATAATCTTTATCCTATCTTCAGCATCCACCTTGGGCCGATGATAGTTTCGAAGAGATGCTAATTCGGCCAGTGAAGAAAGCACGTCGAGGGTGGCAATATCAGAAGCGATCCTCTGGAGACGTGATGTTTCATCAGAAATTTTTTTCCTAAGCTCAAGGAATAGATTGAGTTCTAATTCCTTAATTCGCTCCTCAGCATTGAGGACCTTTTCTTCATATTCTTTAAGTTCAGGAGTAATGAACCGTTCAGAATTTGCCAGCGTCTGCTTCCTGATATAATCTGAAGGCGCCAAATGCAGGTTGGGCTTGGTGACCTCAATATAATAGCCAAAGACCTTATTGTAGCGTATCTTCAAAGAAGAGATTCCAGTTCTGTCTCTCTCCTTTTTTTCGAGACGGGTGATGAAGGTTTTTCCGGAGCGGCTCACTTTTCTCAGCTCATCGAGCTCAGCATGGTAACCATCTTTTATAATTCCGCCTTCGGTGAGCAAAAAGGCCGGCTCATCCAGAATCGCCTTATCAATCATAGTCACGATATCCTGAGCATTATCCCAACGATCATAAGTTTCCTTTACCAGTCCCGCCGAAAAAGAGGCTATCAAAGATTGGATCTGGGGAAGAGGCAAAAGAGATATCTTCAAAGACACAAGATCCTTGGGATGGGCAACA
>CAZSPM010000081.1:0-7372 GCA_964608785.1 uncultured Eubacteriales bacterium | reverse complement strand
CAGCGAGGTGGATTGCTAATGAAGGGGTCCTGATTCATCAAGCCTACCTTTTAGAGAAGCAAATAAATTGGAGGTAAAAACATGGCGAATAAAGCTAAAGTCGGAAAAAAAGAAACAACCTCAGACTGCTGGGTATGTCTTGATATAAAAAAGAGCGGAGGCATCAAGATTGGGCTCCAAAGCAAAGTAGAGTCCATGTACGGAAAGTCAATAAGAAAGACAGCAGCGAAAATGCTCAAATTCTTTGGAATTGCGAATGCAGATCTCTCCATCGAAGACAGCGGAAGCCTTCCTTTTGTACTAACCGCCAGGATTGAGACAGCCGTGAAGAAATGTTTACCAACAAAAGAAGAAGAATTTCTTGCACCGATCATCCCTCAAAATCTCTATAAGGTGAAACGGGATAGATTCCGGCGCAGCCGACTCTATCTCCCAGGTGATCAGCCAAGATTGACCATCAATGCTGGCCTTTATAAGCCTGATGGCATCATTCTCGATTTAGAGGATTCTGTAGCTCCTCCAGAAAAAAAATCCACACGGTTCATTGTCAGGAATGCTCTAAGAGAGGTAGATTTTATGGGTGCAGAAAGGATGGTCCGTATCAATCAATTACCGATGGGAATCAAGGACTTAGATTATATTGTTCCTCATGGCGTCCATTCAGTGCTCATCCCAAAATGCGAGGATGCAGAGGCTGTTAAAGAAATCGATGCTCATATCCAGAACCTTCGCTCACAGCGGAAGGTCAAAAATGAAATATACCTGATGCCAATAATCGAAAGCGCCCTCGGAGTGGTTAATTCTTATAAAATTGCCGCGGCTTCTCCGAATAACGTGGCTCTAACCATCGGCCTTGAGGATTTTACCGCTGATATCGGTGCTGAACGCACTCTCGAAGGGAAAGAAAGTTTTCTGGCGAGGCACCAGGTAGTGCTTGCAGCAAGGGCAGCGGGAATCCAACCTATCGACAGCGTGTTTTCAGATGTAGCGGATGAGGAAGGATTACGACAAAGCGTCCTTGAAGCAAAATCTATCGGATTTGAAGGAAAAGGATGCATCCATCCCGGACAGATAAGAATTGTCAATGAAGCGTTTGCCCCGAGTGAGGGCGAAATCGAGAGGGCAAAAAAAATAATCCTGGCCCTCGAGGAAGCGAAGAGGAAAAAAAGTGGAGTTGTGTCACTTGGAACCAAAATGATAGATCCACCAGTGGTGAAGCGTGCTGAGAGAATCTTAAAACTGGCTATTCAGAATAAACAGATTCCAGCGAATTGGAAGGGGAGACAAAGATGAAAGGAAAAATTAATGCTGCAGGAAGATGGATCCCTGAAAAAATAAACGGGAAACCTATCATCCCTTTCCAAGGTGTGGGGAAATATAAACCTGTTGGCAAAAAAGCCTCTCCTTCTGTGGTCTCCTGCTCCAATTATCCCCAAAATGGGAATAAAGTCCTCCCGAGTCTGCAGGAAGCGCTCAAACAAGCAGGCCTTCGAAATGGGATGACTATTTCTTCCCATCATCATTTCCGGGATGGAGACAAAGTAGCCAACCGACTCTTTGATACTATTGCTAAGATGGGGATCAAAAACACCCGGTGGTATCCGAGCGCTTCATTCCCCTGCCATGCTCCAATCATCAAACATTTGGAATCAGGAGTTGTCCACCATATAGAGGCAAGCCTGAATGGCCCTCTCGGAGAATATTGCTCATTGGGTAAAATGAAAGGTCAGGGAGTGCTCCGCTCTCATGGCGGAAGATACAGAGCTGTCCAGGACGGAGAGGTTCATATAGACATAGCAGTTATTGCTGCCCCAACAGCCGATCCTTTCGGGAATGCGAATGGATTAACCGGAAAATCTGCCTGTGGACTTCTGGGATTTGCTCTGGCAGACTCTCAATATGCAGATAGAGTTATCATCGTCGCCGACAATTTGATTCCCTTTCCCTGTATCCCCTGGCAAATTCATGGCAACTATGTCGATCACGTGGTAACAATGGATGATATTGGTGACCCGAACAAAATTGTCTCTGGAACCACACGGATAACCCGAAGCCCAGCCCGGCTTTTAATTGCAGAGTACACAGCCCGATTTATCAAAGAAGCAGGAATCATGAAGGATGGATTCTCCTTTCAGGCAGGTGCTGGAGGAACCGCTTTAGCCTTTGTCAAGTATTTGAAAGAATTCATGAAAGAGGCGAATGTTAAGGCTAGATTCGTAAGGGGTGGCAGCACCAGGTATTTGGTTGAATTATTGGATGAAGGCCTAACTGACTATATTCTAGACGGACAGACATTTGACCTGGATGGTGTTAAATCTATGAGAGAAAATCCCCGTCATGTCAACACGAGTCCATTCACAAGCTACAACTATCACGGCAAAGGAAACTTCGCCAGTATGGTTGATGCCGTCGTTTTAGGAGCGACAGAGATAGATGTCAATTTCAATGCCAATGTCGTCACTCATTCAGACGGCATGCTTCTCCATGGAATGGGAGGATGGCAGGATTGCCTCTTCTCCAAATGCACGATACTGGCTGTGCCCTCCTTCCGCGACCGAATACCTGTGATTGTTGACAATGTCACCACTATCTGTGGTCCTGGTGAGCTTATAGATGTGGTCGTCACAGAGAAAGGCGTTGCTATCAATCCGAAACGAAAAGACTTGCTTAAGGCACTGAAAGGCTCAAGCCTACCGATTAAATCCATTGAAGACATCAAAAAAGATGTGGAGCAGATATGCGGTGGAGCCCCATCCCCTCCTAAAGTAGATAGGAAGCATGTTGTAGCTGCCATTCAATGGGTAGACGGAACCATGATTGATGTCGTTTATAAGGTGAAATGATGGGACAGACTTTAATTGAAAAAATAATAGCCAGAGCGTCTGGGAAAAGCTCTGTTAAGCTCGGAGAAATCGTATTCGTTACTCCGCATCGGATCTTATCACACGATAATTCCGCAGCCATATCAAAAATTTTCAAACAAATCGGGGCAAAAAGAGTATGGGATCCCAAGCGCATATTCATAGCCTTAGATCATGCTGTTCCGCCCCCTGATGAAAGAAAAGCACTGAATCATAAAGTCATCAGAAAATTTGTCGCTGAACAGGGAATCAAGCACTTTTACGATTGTGGAGGAGGAATATGCCACCAGGTATTGCCTGAGAAAGGGCATGTCTTGCCAGGAAAAATCATTCTTGGGTCAGATTCACACACAACAACTCATGGTGCTTTCGGTGCTGCTGGAATACCTATTGGACGGACTGAAACTGCAAGCGTCTGGGCGATTGGCGAAACTTGGCTAAAGGTTCCGGGAACGATCAAAATCGTCCTGAAAGGCAGGCTCAAAAAAGGTGTCTATGCTAAGGATGTCATTCTCTATATTATTGGACAGCTAGGTGCAGACGGAGCCAATTATAAAGCCGTAGAATTTTATGGAAACATCGTAAAAAAGATGTCTATCAGCGAGCGAATGACCATCTGTAATTTATGCGCAGAAATGGGGGCAAAAGCAGGAATTGTTCCTCCTGACGAAATAACTCAGGAATGGCTCAAAGGAAACGTTAAAGAATCCTATGAGCCTCTTGTCGCAGATCCAGATTCCGCCTATGAAAAAGTCGTTGAGTATGACCTAAAAAATTTGGAGTCCCAGGTTGCATGCCCTCATAAAGTGGACAATGTCAAAAGAGTGAAAGATTTATCAAAGGTCCAAATTGATGTTGCTCTCTTGGGAACATGCACAAACGGAAGACTGGATGATTTGGAGATTGCCTCTAGGATAGTCAGCGGTAAAAAAATCGCTCCAGGTGTACGATTACTGGCCTACCCGGCCTCCCAAGAGGTACTCCACGAAGCTCTAAAGCTTGGCTATATAGAAAAATTGGTAGATGCCGGTGCAGAAGTCGCTGTCCCCTCCTGCGGTCCTTGCCTCGGAGCTTACGGAGGCGTCCTCGCTCCTGGAGAAAAATGCATCAGCTCAGCCAATCGTAACTTCAAAGGAAGGATGGGATGCAAGGAAGACACAGAAATATTTCTTGCCAGACCCGCCACTGTTGCCGCCTCAGCATTGGCCGGATATATCAAAACGGAGGCATAAGATGATAATCCAAGGTAGAGTGTGGATTTTTAAAGATGACGATATAAATACTGATTTGATCTTTCCAGGAAAATACACTTATGAACCTCTTAGACCTGAAGAACAAGCCATCCATGCAATGGAGGACTATGACCCTGAATTTGTAAAGCTCGTCAGAAAGCATGATATTATCCTCACCGGGAAAAATTTCGGCTGCGGTTCTTCCAGAGAGCAGGCCGTAACATGCCTAAAACATGCAGGTATAGATGCCGTTGTGGCCAAATCCTTTGCACGGCTGTTTTACCGAAATTCCATAAATTCTGCTCTAGCTTCTATAGAATGCCCAGGAATCATTGATGCTGTGCTCAAACAAGAGACAGGACAAGGATCAAGGCTTTTAAATCTTGAAATGAAGATAGATCTTTCTGAAGGCAAGATTTTCCATGCTTCTCAAGAGTACTCATTCCCCCCATGGAATGAGCAAGCTATGCTTATCTTTAGAGCTGGAGGGCTGGTCGAGTACACTAAACAAAGACTTCAGAAAAAATAAGAGGTGGGCTTGATGAATCAAGCCCCTACAGATGAATCAAATCCATCCAAATGAACCAAATCCTTACAACAAATCTAAATTTTCCTTTTTTTTTAGGCCTTAATTTTCCTTTTGTCGAAGATTGCGACAAGAATAAAAGTCACAAGGCTGACAATCCAAAGGAAAAAGATGGGATGCGCAGGGCTTATCTTCTGAAAAAAGGCAGCGAATTGAGGAAAAATGAGCCAGAGAGCCAGAGCAGCCATAGAAACGATTAAGGTCCATGTCGCATGACCACGCCTGCAAACGCTTGGCCAAAAAAGAGTCATCAAGGTCACTAGAGTATAAGCCGTAGTCAAAGAGAGGCCGATAAGCAATGTCTTTAGAATTCCAGAGATAGAGATAGCTAGAAGATAGGTGAAGATACTCAAAACAAGAACTGATAGCCGGGAGATTCTTCTTTCACCTCTCTCTTGTAAATCAGGGGCAACAAATCTCTTGATCAAATCTCCCACAACCAGAGTAGCACTCCCGACAAGTAGGGCGGATGCCGTTGAAACATCGGCAGCCCATAGTCCAGCCAGTACAATACCTGCAACAACAGGGCTCAAACTCAATACTGTACGCGGAAGAGCTTCGGTGGGTATAATTCCAGGATGAAGAACAGTCGCGGCAAGACCGATAATAGCACTGATGAAACCTACTGGCAGGATAATCAATCCCCCCAAGAGAAAGCCTTTGCTGGCAGAAGAGGAGTCTTTGGCAGCAAAAGATATCTGAACAACAGACTGCACAGAAAAGGTCATTGTGATCATCACTAAAAACCAGGCGAATATGAGCCACAGCCCTATTGCTCCTAAGTCAAAACCCGGATGTCGAGGAGGAAGCTTAGCCATAAGTTCTCCAAATCCTCCTATCTTCCCTACGGCTATGACTGCGCCTAACAGAACTCCAACATAGATGAGAATCACATTGATGATGTTGGTCAATCCTGCGGCCCAAAATCCTCCGATAAGAGTTATTCCTACAAAAGCCACGGCTGTAACAAACATACCTGTCTTGAAGCTAAACACGTCAGGCAGAAGAGAGGAGAGTATGGCGCCACCAGCCACATACTGAAGCGAAGTGATGACTATCTGCAGAATGAGCTGTCCAAACACGCCTATGACTCGACCCACAGTGCTGTAATGTCTTTCAAAAACCTCTGGAAGGGTTGTCGCTTCCATCTGGCGATAGCGACGGGCAGCAATCAGACCGACTAAAATTGCACCAGCAGCCCAAGCAGCGTTATACCAACCAGCCGATATCCCGGCTTTATAAGCCATCTCTGCCACTCCAACAGTAGAAGCTCCTCCGACAGCCAGACCAGTGAGCAGCGGGGCAACGACCCAGAAAGGAAGACCTCGGCCAGCCAAGAGATAGGCAATCATACCACCTCGGCTAAGGCGGCGAGTCACCCAGGTAATCACATAGAGAAGGACAACATAAATACAGACAATACTCGTGGGGATCCAATTCATGCTGTATATTTACAACAATTCATTTTTTTATTCAAAAGGTGGGCTTGATGAATCAAGCCCCTACGATCAAGCCCCTACAATCTTTAGGCGGGCATCGACAACCACGGCCCCTTTTCCTTTTTCTAGAGCAAGGACAGGATTTAAATCCATCTCATCAATGTCAGGAAAATCAGAAGTCAATTGAGAAAACCGAATCAGAATCTCAGCTAATTTATTAACATCCACAGGCTTTTCTCCTCTTGTACCTTCCAGAATAGGATACCCCTTGATGCCATGAATCATTTCTTGGGCATCTTCCATGGAGAGAGGCACCAATCTAAACTGAACATCTTTCAGGGTCTCTACAAAGACTCCGCCCAAACCGAACATGATCATGGCGCCGAGACCTTCATTCCCTTTAGCTCCAACAATCACTTCCTTGCCGCCTTCCAGATATTTCTGGAGGATAAAGCTCGGCTTCTCTTTGGCGAACTTCTTTGACATCTTCTTGAAAGATGCCATTAGTGCGGCTTTATCCTTGAGGTTTAGGACAACACCTCCGACTTCTGTTTTGTGAATGATCGATTCCGCATCAACCTTTAAAACCAGAGGATAGCCAATTTTCGTAGCTGCACTCTCAAGTTCACTTTCCTTCTTTACTCTCAATGTATCTACGGTTGGAATTCCATAGCTCTGGAGAATTCCAAAGACATCATCCTGAGGTAGGAACTTTTCTTTGCCTCTGTGACGCTTCATGATCGATTCTGCCTTCTTCTTGTCGATTTCATATTTTTTGTAAGTGGGAGCTCTTCTCTGGATAATCTTCCCATATTCAGACATGGCGGAGAGAGCCTTAGCCGCCATTTCAGCAAAGTCATAGACTGGAATTCCGCTTTCTCTGATGAGACGGATGACTTCCGCCCATTTCTCTATTGTTATTACCTGACAGACGATCGGCTTGCTGGCGGTCTTTCCGATCTCTCCCAGCTTCTGTGCTATACCTTCACAATCCACAAAGGGAGCTGTGACAAAAACAAGGAGTAATGAATCGATGTTTGGGTCTTCGAGCAGCGCCGCTACTGTTCCCCCATACTGCTCAGGACCTGCAGTAGCAACGACGTCAACAGGATTAGAGACAATAGCCTCCTGGAAAACAAGCTTTTTAAGGGTGTTTTTGGTTTTAGTACTCAATTCTGCCAGTTTAAGACCGGCCATGATACATTCGTCTACAGCAATAATCGCAGGTCCTCCAGTGTTGGTAACGATGCAAAC
>CAZSPM010000080.1:0-7372 GCA_964608785.1 uncultured Eubacteriales bacterium | reverse complement strand
CCCGACCACTCTTCAAAAAAGTAATCTTGCTTGGTTCTCTTCCATTTTGTAGATTAGGGTCAGGTCTACACTTTTAACTTTTCTCCTTATCTAAATTGAGCAAGCATCCTGAATTTTGAATCGATTCACCGCTAAAAAAATCAAGCACCTATGGAGAAAAAAGTTAAAAGTGTAGACCTGACCCTTATTTTTGTAATAATATGATTAAAATTCAATGCAAGTTGGCGGAATGAATAAAGGAATTAATTGCAGTATCCGAGACTAACTACACTAAAAAAGGAGGCCTGGTATGAATAAAAATACGCAAGATAAAAACATGAAAAACATCTTGGCAAAATCTATACAATTAGTTGATTTGATTTCCTACCAAGAAGGTTCTGTTGTTAGCCGCGAAATCATTTCTAAAAAAACAGGAACTGTGACTATTTTTGCCTTTGACGAGGGCCAAGGGTTGAGTGAACACACAGCCCCTTTTGATGCTCTTGTTTTCTGTCTGGATGGCGAAGTAGAAGTCACTATTTCGGGTAAATCCATCCGGTTGAAGGAAGGAGAAATGGTAATCATGCCTGCTCATGAGCCTCATGCTCTCAAAGCTCTAAAAAAATTCAAAATGGTTTTAGTTATGATCCGAACATGACAAACCTGAATAATCCAGGTTAAACAAGGTGGAATAAAAAAGTTTTAATTGCCTCCGTCAAATGTTAAAATGCATTTTTCAAATCGCCAAATCAGGCTGAATGAAAAAGACTATGAAACCGTTGATTTTCCTTACTAATGATGATGGCTTTTATTCAGAAGGGATTGAAACTCTCTCCCTCCATCTAAAGAAGTTGGGACAAATCTTTATTGTTGCTCCTGATCGCGAACAAAGCGCCACTTCCCTATCTTTAACTCTGCATCGCCCTTTGAAAATTAAAAAGGTTAAGCCGAATATCTTTGCCGTGGACGGGACACCTGCCGATTGTGTTTATCTAGCAGCGAAGAAATTGCTGCCTCGAAAACCATCCTTACTTGTCTCCGGAATCAATAGAGGACCGAATCTCGGTCAACAGGATATTTCTTATTCAGGTACGGTAGCGGCTGCTCTTCAAGGAACCTTTCTTCAGATTCCATCCGTAGCCATCTCACTAATGCATGACAAAACAGGAAAATTTGCTTTTGATGCCGCTGCAAAGATTGCCTACCGAATACTCAAAGAACTCCTCAAAAAGAAACTTCCTCCTAGAGTGACTTTAAACATCAACATCCCGCCTCTCCCCATCAAAGGCATAAAGATTGTCAAGCTCGGGCAGAAAAGATACAATCCTGAAATCATCGAGAGGGTGGATCCCAGAAAAAGAACATATTACTGGATCGGGACAGGGAATCCAAAGGCCAAAGGCGACAATGATAGCGATGTCATAGTAGCAAAAAAAGGGTATATCACAATCACGCCTCTCCATACGGATTTAACGGATCACCGGCTCATTCATCTCCCGTTATTCAATAATATCCTGGAAAGTCTCAAAGATGAAATTATTTAAAAAACTATATGATTGGGTTCTTCATTGGGCTGAAACTCCCTATGGTCCCATGGCTCTATTCCTGCTGGCTCTGGCAGAGAGTTCTTTCTTCCCCATCCCTCCTGATCCTCTCTTAATAGCTCTTTGTCTGGGAGCGATCAAAAAATCCTGGCGTTTTGCACTCTATGCTTCTGTGGCTTCAGTGTTAGGAGGGGTACTCGGATATCTCATCGGCTATGCTGTATGGGACTTAGTGGATTCCTTCTTTTTCAACTATGTTCCTGGTTTCACAGAATCCATCTTCCAAAAAGTGATGGCTAATTTCCATGCTCATGGTTTTTGGTATGTGTTTTCAGCTGGATTCACTCCTATTCCCTATAAGGTCTTCACAATTGCTTCTGGAGTGTTCAGGCTCAACTTTCTTCTCTTCCTCATAGCCTCGACGATCAGCCGTTCCCTTCGATTCTTCTTAGAGGCCGGATTGCTTCGAAAATTCGGGCCTAACATCAAGAGCTTCATAGAAAAATATTTCAATTGGCTGGCCTTACTCTTTTTCATCCTTCTTTTAGGTGGATTCCTCGTTATCAAATATTCAATTATGTGAAAAATATTTATATTGACTTGAAGAGCTAAAATACTCAAATTAAAAAAGAGATTCTTTATCATTCAGCAATTTTAAAACTTCGGCATGAAGATACTTTTTACCTGCAAAGAATTCCCTCATTCCAAAATAATCGGAGGACCGATTATCATCTACAACCGCGTCAAATATCTCTCCAAAAACCACCTCGTCTCTCTGGCAGCATTTATTCGCGAGGAAGAAAAAAAATTCATCCCATCATTAGAACCCTTCTGTCACGACTTGAGAACTATTCCCTTTCCCCCCAGGCGCTCTCTATTGAAAACTACCCTGAATTTCTTCACGTCGCCTATCCCCCATTATTTCCTCAAATGGCATGGTTCACAAGAGATGGCTGATACCATTGCACATATGGTACAGGAAGATCGATATGACTTTGTCGTTGCTGAGTATTCCACAATGGGCCAGTTTATCCATAATAATCCAAAACTTCCTCCTGTTCGCCGAGTCATCTCTGTACATGAGTGTTACTATCTGGCCCGACGCAAGGCTCTCCGCATGAACAGGTTCGGGATCAACAAGCTGAAAGAGGCCATAAACCTTAAAGGACTGAAAAAATATGAGTTCGAGATGTACCGAAAAGCCGATAAAGTGCTCACGCTTACACTCCAAGGGAAACAAGAGCTCTTAGAAATTTGTCCTGAACTGGATATATCCATTGTTCCCCATGGTGTAGATGTAGAATATTTCTCCTTTGCCAAGCCCGAAGAATCTGAGAAAAGCATTGTCTTTGTAGGTAATTACCTGCATTATCCCAACACAGATGCTGTCCTCTATTTCCACAAGGAGATGTGGCCTCGGATAAAAGAGCGAAACCCCAATATAAAATTCTACGTGGTTGGCCAGGGTCCTCCTCCCGAAATCCAGAATCTTTCTGACGATAAAAGCATCGTCGTCACAGGAAGGGTCGATGATGTGCGTGTCTATTTGAAAAAAGGGCGAATTTTCATCTGTCCTGTTAGGCTGGGAGGAGGATTCCGGGGCAAAATACTCGAAGCCATGGCTATGGGCAGACCAATCGTCTCGACTTCTTTGGGAGCAGAAGGCATCCCCGCATCGAACAGAGAAAATATTATGATTGCAGACAATCCTGAGGAATTTACTCAGGCTATCTCTGACCTTATGAGTGACGACTCTCTTTTCGATAAAATCAAAAATAATGCCCGAAAACTCGTAGAAGAAAAATATGCCTGGGAAAAGGGAGTTGAGGTGATGGAAGAAGTCCTGAAAAAAATGATGGGCAAAATTCCTATAACATAAATCCGTTTTGGAGTAAAAAAATGAAAGTTACTATGGTCATTCCCAGTTACTGGGGCCGGAAAAAGGATGAAGGGTGGAGAGAAACAGACGCTGTCTATGACCACCCCACTCCTCTGGATGAAGTGGGAACATTGGGACGGCTCTTGAAGAGTCTATCCACTCTCGAAAATAAAGATTTTACTCTTGTCATCCTTGGTGTCTCGACTGGCGAGGACGTCCGGGAAGAGATCGAATCGAAAATCTCATCTATCCTCAAAGAAGCTGAGATAGACGTTAATACACTCCTTTTCTCATATTCCCACTTGGCTAAGATTCATCAGTATTTAATCGCGAAAGATAAAGAAAAATTGGCCCCTCTTCTGCAGCTCAACGGGTATTCCAATGTGAGAAACCTATGTGTCTTTCTTCCACACCTTCTAAGCTCTGATGTTGCTGTGCTCATCGATGATGATGAGATCTTCGAAGATCCTGGATTCATGAATAAAGCCCTCGAATTCATCGGTCAACAGAAGGATGGAGATAAAATTTTGGCAGTAGCTGGCTTCTATATTAACCCTGACAATGATTTCCTGATCAATAAGAAAACCGAGACCTGGATGACTTACTGGAATAAAATCGATTGTATGAACCGGGCTTTCAAGGAGATTATCGGGAAAGGCCCCAGGCTTAAAGAAACGCCTTTTGTTTTTGGTGGCAACATGGTCGTCCACCGTGACCTTTTCACCTCTGTTCCATTCGATCCCTCTGTGACTCGTGGAGAAGATATCGATTTTCTCCTCAATGCGAAAATGTTTGGGTTCAAATTCTTCCTGGACAACGAGCTTTCCATTAAACACGACGCTCCGCCAAAAACGCACTCCCTATGGCAGAGGGTTAGAGAGGATATTTTCCGCTTTGCATTTCAGAAGAGCAAGCTGGAAACTCAAGTTCCCACTCCTGGCATGACGAGAATAGCGGCGAAAGATCTGGACCCTTACCCAGGGGAATTCCTTAAAGACGATCTGGAAGATCGAATCTACCGTTCCAACTTAATGCTGGCAATGGACTATCTTAGGGAGGGAGAGAAGAAAGGAGCTATGGAGTGCATGAACAATATCTATCTTGCTCAAACTGAAGCCATTCCTCGGAAAAACCCATTCCAGAATCTTCTGCAACTTCAGAAAACGTGGAAAGATCTAATTGAATTTTTTGCCTCCAAAAAAGTTTCCAGTGCGGTCTGCAACCTGCTCCAGTTTCCCCAAGATTAAATGAGCGAATTTCCTTAGATCTGCGAAAAAGAGATATTCCTCAGTTATCCCGGCTCTGAGAGATTAAATTGATGGTTATTGAAGCTGTTCCTTGGGAACTCCTAAGGCAGAGGCCATCTCACGCAATTTTTCCTGGATTATCCGGATATTTTCTGGCCCCATGCGGAAGAGGTGCTTTTGAGCCTGACTCAAGTTCTCTAATCGAGGGTCTGACATCTTGTATGTAATCACTTTCTTCTCTATCAAGATGTCTCCTTCAACCACAGGAACCTTGAGCAACTCAACGAAAGCCCTGGTTAGGGTTTTTCGAAAATCTCCTTTGGGATATCCCAGATCCTTATAGGCTTCTTGAATGAGAGGTTCCAGGCGTCGGTAAAGTCTAGCACTGCCGTCCGAATTCAGCGAGAGAAAAACGTCTGCGACCACATCATATCTACTATAAGCTGCAGGATCCATATATAGGATTCCTTTTTTCTCGATAAGCTTGAACCCTCCCTTTGGAGAGAAAAAATCAACTTGAGGACGAGGACTCATCCCATTGGCGATGTTGTCCACTGCAGCCACAAATTTGCGAATTAAATCTTTGCTTACCAGCCATGCTGCAAGTTCTGGGTGTGAAGATAATTCTTGAGCTAATTTCCGAATTACTTCATCACTTTGGTCAAGATCGACTTGGATAAATTCAGGCACCTCCTCTTCCTTCAAGGACTCATCTAAAGGAGCTTCAGCCGGCTTTTTTTCTACAACTTCCTCAGCAGGTGCCTCTTTTGATCTATCGTGGATGAAAAGAAAATAGACACCAAATCCGATGGCAATCAGGACAATAAATACGGCTCCTGTAAAAATGACTTTTTTTGTCTCTTCCATGGTTCACCTCGCTATTTCTTACTTGTTAATTATCCGTCTCTAATACCTATTATACAAATTTTGGGAAAAGAATCTCTAAAAAAAATGCATTCGGCCAAAAGTAAAAGATTGAAACTCACAACACTGAGATACCAACGACTGGAAGATCTTGTTGAAGCGATCGGATTGCCTAAAGAGAAGACATGCACATACTGCTGGGACGGTGCCGAATAGAAATAAAAAATGTCTTTACCGTCTAAGGAGCAGGAAAAAGCCTCCGCTCTAGTTCAGATTTTTAACGCCATTCTCTCATTGCTCTTCTCAGCGTCTGCGGAACTCGCTGCGCTCAAACATCCTCGCCAAACAGTGGGGACGTTCCCTGTGGGGACACCCTTTCTGTTCAGGTTTCTTTCTAAATCTAGAGGAGAAAGAGTGTCCCTCTCGGGAACGTCCCCACTGTTTCTCCTCAAAGAGCAATGAGCGAAGGCTAAATCTTCAATGCCGCTCCGACATTTCCCTACACCTTCAACTCATCCGATTATGTCACTTCAGGAGAACTTCAACAAATTGAGCTTCTACAAGAAATCCTCTGCAGCTTTCAATCGTTCGCCGATCGGGGGATGTGAATAGTAAAGCCACTTAACCCACCATTCTGGATAGGCATTCGAAAGATTCCTATCCGCCAGCCCTGCCATTGCGGTCATAAAAGCCTTTGTATCCTGAATGCTCTTCAAGGCATATCTGTCAGCCTGGCTTTCAAAACACCTGGAAAGGGCATTGCTGAGAGGGCCAAAAAGAAAGCTAGAAACACCTCCCATCAAGATGACAAATACCGGAAAGAGTGTGAGGTTCCACGATGTTGAAGAGAGAAACTGCGGGAACAATGCACTCAAGGCCCAATTCAGGATAAAAAAGACGATCAATCCTTGTGCAGTCCCAATCAATAGGTTTTTCCAGATATGTCTGTGCTTATAGTGTCCAACCTCGTGGGCAATAATCGACTCTATCTCAGAAGTGGTCATGCTCTCCATTAAATTATCTCCTAAAACAACCCGTCTGGTTTTACCCAATCCGGCCAGAAAGGCATTTTCCTTTTTCGTTTGTCGACTCATATCTTCCTTGAAAAAACCGCTGCTCTTTAAACCACCATCAGAGAGGATCTTTTCTAGAGCATTTGTCAACTCCTTATTCTGCACTGGATCATATTTATTGAAAATAGGAAGGATCACCACAGGGAAAATCGTTGCTAAGACAACACTCACAAAGGCAAACGCCAGTCCTCCAATCAGCCACCAGTATTGAGGAAAAATATCCATAATCCAAAATAACAATCCTAATAAAATAATCATCAGAATGAGCCCCACTAAGAATGCTTTTACCTGTTCCCAGATCCATCTTTTGATGGTTAAATTGGAAAAATTCCATTTGTGCTCATGAATATAGCCATTGTAAAAGCTAAGAGGCAAACCGAGCAATGCCAACATCATTAAAAACGAAGCCACATAAATGAGAAAAACCCAGATTACGGAACCCCCGATGTTCAAATGGCCCAGCAAGGCGCTTAATCCGCTGTAATAAAAACCGAGTAAGATGATCAGTGAGAGAGTCATGTTTGCCAGTCCAAGCAATCTTTTTTCTCTTTCATAGCGCCTGGCCTGACGCTGTTTTTCTTTATCCAGGAGAGGATGAATTTTATCCATAGTAATTCTTCTTCCTGCGCCAAGGTCAGGCTTGAATAAATTTAAAGGAGTCAACGGGGTCAGACCTTGAAAACTTTAGTAATTCTTTAGGTTCCAGCGGGGTTGAAAAAAATGTCATTCCCGCTACCTGCCTCCGCAGGCTGCAGCTCCTACGGAATCAAGTATCATGTTGGATTC
>CAZSPM010000079.1:0-7394 GCA_964608785.1 uncultured Eubacteriales bacterium | reverse complement strand
AGGGATGGCTGATCTTCCAGATTGTTTGGCCGCCTCTCGGCAGATTTTTTTCCATCTTTCTCGCTTGGTGTCAATTTTTTCCTCAATTTTAATGACAGAACGGGCGGCTATAACAGGAATGAATGTGGTCATTCCGAGCTCTGTTGCTTTCTGAAGAATGAGGTCCATTTTCTTTGATTTTATAAGGGCCTGGGCTAGAGTGATCTTTACCCTGGGTTCTTCTTTCCTTCTTTCCTCGAGGATGGATAGTCGGGTCCTGTCTTTCCTGATTTCCTCTACCCTGGCTAAGTAGTTAGTGCCTTGTTCATCAAAAAGCCAGACTTTCTCTTTTAGTCTTATTCTGGCGACTTTACTCAGATGATGATGTTCATTCCCATAGAGAAGAATAGTCGATGAACGACGATCGGTTTGTTTAATGTAGAAGCGATTCGAAGTCAAACTTTACTCTAGTCTAATGAAAGAAGTTTTTCAATTTCTTAATGATTTTCATATCCGCTGCTTCTAGATTCTCTCCCCTGGACTCTGAGAATTTCTTAAGAAGTTCTTTCTGTTCTTTCGTTAGATTAATAGGAGTCTGGACAATGACCTCAATAAATAAATCTCCCTTCCTATGGCTATCAAGGTCTTTTATGCCTTTTTCTCTTATCTTGAAAAATTCTCCAGCTTGAGTTCCTGCTGGAATCTTCAGGATTTCATTCTCTTCAAGAGTGGGTATTTCGACCGTTGTGCCTAAAGTCGCCTGTGTAAAGGATATCTCAATTTTACAATAGAGGTTATTTTCCTTTCTTTCAAAAAAATCATGCTTCCTCACCCGGGTAACCACATAGAGGTCACCTCTTTGAGCTCCTTTGTCTCCGGCCTCCCCTTCTCCTTGTATCCTGAGTCTTATGCCATCATCGACGCCAGGGGGAATTTTTATTTTTAGATCTTTCTTTTTCTTTACTTTTCCCGATCCGCGGCACTCTTCACACGGGGAACTGATGAACTCCCCTGTTCCGTTACATTGAGTACATCCCCGCGATACAGTGAAGAAACCCTGTTGGAAGCGAATCTGTCCTCTTCCCTGGCATTGTGGGCAGACAGATTTTTGAGTGCCTGGACGCAACTTCGAGCCATCACAGACGGGGCAGAGCTCTATCCGGTTGAGGCTAATTTCCTTTTCTACACCGAAAGCAGCTTCCTCAAGAAAGATCTCAAACTCCAAAGCAAGGTCTCTTCCTCTCTGGGGATAATACCTTCTTTTTCGCTGTCGAGTGCCGAAAATATCACCAAAACTAAAATTGAAGAAGTCCCCGAGTATATCTTCAAAACCCTCAAAAATGGATGAATTAAAACCCGAGAATCCGGAGAATCCTTCTCCTCTAAGTCCGTCATGACCAAACCGGTCATAGATTGATCTTTTTTCAGGATCGATTAAAACACTGTATGCTTCAGCAGCTTCTTTAAATTTATCTTCAGCCTCTTTGTTGTTGGGATTCCTATCAGGGTGGAATTTTAGAGCCAATTGGCGGTAGGCTTTTTTTATGTCTTCTGGTGTAGCATCGTGGGAGACTTCAAGAATCTGGTAGTAGTCATTCTTCAGCATTTTTCTCTTCCTTGGGTTCTTTGTCCTTAATTCTTTCGATGATTTCGTCTACTTCTTCCTCAGAGAGACCAGAGGACGGATTAACAACGACCTTTCGTTCCCTTCCTGACTCCATATCTCTGGCCGAGACTTTCACCAGTCCATCGGCATCTATCTCAAAAGTCACATCTATTTGAGGGACGCCGGCTGGAGCAGGCTCTATTCCTACCAGATTAAATATAGCTAATGATGTATTTAGGGAAGCAATTTTATTCTCCCCTTGTAGTGCGTGAACTCGGACGTACCTCTGGTTGTGTTCGACTGTCGTGAAGGCCCTGGTCTTTTGGGGTGGAATGGTTGTATTTTTATCGATGATTTTAATAAATGTATCGCTTTCAATCTCTATCCCTAGTGATAACGGGGTTACGTCAAGTAGAAGGATGTCTTGTTGGGCCTCACCTTCCAGAATGGTGGATTGAATCGCAGCTCCCATGGCTACTGCCTCGTCAGGATTGACATGTTCTTCGGGTTTTTCTCCAAAAAAATCGGTGATCATTTCCTTAATCAAGGGCATCCGAGTCTGTCCCCCGACAAGAATGACATCGTTGATATCTTTTGGATTTAACTTTGCATCTTGGAGTGTTTGTTCTATGAAGGGAAATGTCTTAGCCACAAGATCTTCTGTCAACTTTTCTAGTTTTTTTCGAGTGAGTTTTTTCTTTATGTGTTTTGAGCCGGATTCAGTAGAATGAATAAAAGGGAGATGGATCTCGGTCTCAAGTGTAAAAGATAGTTCACGTTTTGCTTTTTCAGAAGCCTCTTTTATCCTCTGAAGGGCTAATTTATCCTGAGATAGATCGAAATTATTCTCCTTCTTGAACTCTTCTATCAGCCATTCAACGATGCGATTGTCAAGATCTTCACCCCCAAGATAAGAAATTCCGTTTGTCGCCAGAACATGGAAGATCCCATCGCTTATTTCTAGAAGGGATATGTCGAAAGTCCCTCCTCCCATATCATAAACCGCAATCGTGCCATTTTTTTGGGTGTTGAGCCCATAAGCTAGGCTTGCTGAAGTGGGTTCATTTATGATTCGCAAAACATTTAGGCCAGAAATTTTTGCAGCGTCCTTTGTTGCTTGCCTTTGATGATCATTAAAGTTTGCAGGAACGGTAATAATGGCATCCGTTACTTCTTCCCCGAAATACGCTTCTGCGCTTTCCTTCAAATAGCTCAGAATCATGGCAGATATTTCTTGAGGGCTAATCATCTTTGACTCGAGGACAATCATGACATCGCCGTTAGGGGCTTCTGTGAGTTTAAAGGGCACTTTTTTTTCTGCCGCTTCCACCTCCTCAGAATTATATTTCTTCCCCATTAAACGTTTGACAGCAAATATAGTATTCTCAGGATTGGTTACAGCCTGTTTCAGAGCTAAGTTTCCGATTAGGAGTTCACCCGAGCTCGTAAAACTGACAACAGAGGGAGTGGTCAAAAGTCCCTCTTTGTTAGGTATGACTTTTGGCTCTTCGCCTTCTAAGTAAGCTGTGCAAGAATAGGTTGTTCCTAAATCAATACCGATGACATGCCCCATAATTATTCTTTATCCTTTTTTGGAACCTTTACTTTAACCAATGATGGGCGGAGGAGTCTATTGTGAAGCATATAGCCCTTTTGTATTTCCTCGCTGATTTCGGGTTCATTGACATTTTCAGATTCTTCGGTCATAAAGGCCTGATGGAGATGCGGATCAAATTTTCCTTCTTTAATTTCAACAGAGGTGATCCCTTGTTTCATTATAAGATTGTGATATTGTTTGTATATCATTTCTATGCCCTCTCGGAAACTCTTGCCATTTCCTTTGCTCTCGCTCTCAAGGGCCCTTTCGAAATTGTCCATAACAACAAGAAGTTCTGTTAGTAATTCGCTGAGGGCATACTGATAGAATTCGTTTTTCTCTCTTTCTTGCCTTTTTCTGAGATTTTCCATTTCTGCAATTTTTCTTAAATATTCATCTTTTAATTTTTTATTTTCCTTTTTCAGAGACTTAATTTCAAAAATTCGCTTTTTAAGCTTTGTTTTTAATTCTCTTATTTCGAGGGAGGGAGTCTTTTGTTCTCTTTCTTTATCGATCACATATTCTATTTCTTCTATTTGATCTTTTTCATTTTGCTCTGGCTGCTTTATTTTGATCTTTCTTGACATTGATCCTCCTTATTGGCTGAAGCTGATGGTTTGACTCAATCTTTTGGCAACACTATCTACTAAAGGAATGATTTCTTCGTAGGGTATTCTTTTTGGGCCTATTATGCCTAGAGATCCCAAGACTTGGCTGTGATATCCGTAGTGGGAAAGAACAAGGGAGCAATCAAAGATATCAGGAATGCTGAGTTCAGGGCCTATCAGTACTTTTACTCTGGCGAGGCTAATAAAATCAGAAAGCAATTTGGCGAGTTTAGCTTTTTCCTCGAAATTTTGGAAGAGGGCCTGCAATCTCTTCATGTTGAAGAGATCCGGTTTGCTCAAGAGCTTTGATGTTCCCTGTAAAAAGATTCGGCTTTCTTGCTCTTCCTGAGAAATATAAGCCTTAAGAAGGCTGGTTAACTTGTCGAGAATATTTTCATACCTTATTTTATATTTTGGGAGTTCTTGGAGAAGATAGTCTCGAATAATAATGAGGTTTTTACCCATAAAATTCTGATTAATATACTGAGATGCTTTATCAAGTTCACTCTGCGTAAAGAGGCTGCGGGTCTCTACAATTTCTGTTAGAACAAGATTGTAAGAAGTCATTAGAATAATCATAATTTTTTCTTCGGATATTTTTATGAAGCGGAGCTGGTGAAAGTGAACATTAGAAATCCTAGGTGAGATGACAAAGCCCAAATTATCCGAATGCTCGGCCAAAGTTTTTGAGGCTTGGATAAGGAGAGAGTTAAAATCGCCTTTTTTCAGGGAAAAGTCTTCTGCAGGAAGGTCAATCTGTTTCTCGGGTGGGATGGCTTCATGCAGCAGTTTATTGACATAGAATCTGAGTCCCTTATCCGTGGGAATCCGTCCTGCAGATGTGTGGGGCTTGAAAAGATAAGCATGTTCTTCCAGCTTTACCATTATATTTCTTACAGTAGCCGAGGAAACAGGAAGATGGCTTTTCTGGGCTATGAGTCCAGAGCTTATTGCCTTGCCGATTTTAAGATAGTTCTCGACTATTAATTTGAGTATGGACCTATCTTTTTCTCTTAATTGAGGAGGTTTCATATAATTTCCTCCAGAAATTTATAGCATTAATCCTTAAATATTGTCAATCACCTTTAAGGGCTAATCACGGCTCTCATTTTTTTATTATTTATTTAATATCTGTTAGTTAATGGGGACGATCCCTTCTCTATAACGAAAAGTGAGGGATAAAGTGAATCCAATGGGGTATGACCTTTAATACTTTCTGTCATTCCTGCGTATGCAGGAATCCATAAAGTGGATAGTCCTGGATTCCCGCTTCTGCGGGAATGACATTTTTTCAACCCCTCAGGAACCCAGAATCATGTTCGTCATTCCTGTGAAAACAGGAATCCAGAAAGTAGATAGTCCTGGATTCCTGCATACGCAGGAATGACATAAGGTTTTCAAGCTCTGATCCCGAAGATTTGAATCAATGGCCCACCTTTCATTATAATGCAGGGAAAGTCCCCGCTTTATTATATTTTTATGGAGGCTGAATCATAAAATCAAGAGTGAATACGTATTATCGGTTTATCCTTATGCCGGCGTAGCCAACTACCTCGGAGTAATTTCCTGTGGTATCGCCCGATGTCTGGTATTTTATGAGGGTGGCATTCTGGGCGCCCAATTCCTTGGAGGCAATTATGGCTGATGTTGTGGGTTGAAAGCCACACATGCTGATTTGTTCAGACTGAACGGTATCATAGAGCCCTTTAGCATCAAGTTGAAGTATTCTTTCAATCGCCAAAGAGTCCAATTTTTGAGCGACTTCTTGTTTAACATAATGACTCATATCCGTGCTGGCGACAATCAGAACTTCCTCTTTAGATTCTTTAATCCCCAGCGAGATAGCTTTTCCCAGTTCTTCCAGTTCTGTAAATGAAATATCATAAGAGATACATATAGGCACTATTGAAAAATCTTTTTTAAAGAATTGGATAAAGGGTAACTGGACCTCAAGTGAATGTTCGGTCATATGAGCCAATTCATCCTCAGTAATGAGCGGAGAGTGATCCATTATTAGTTCTGCTAAACGGGCCTCAATTTGAGCCTGGCCGAGCGGCGTTTCCCAAACTCCTTCTTTCA
Source organism: uncultured Eubacteriales bacterium (assembly GCA_964608785.1). Classification (GTDB taxonomy): domain Bacteria; phylum Acidobacteriota; class Aminicenantia; order Aminicenantales; family Aminicenantaceae. The sequence goes on along the minus strand of CAZSPM010000079.1, from coordinate 1,525 downwards.
TGATGGCGATTTGGGATTGAATTCCTCTATGGCTTGGACCCAGGATGACAAACTTTTCAGGAAGCGAGGTAGAAGAGAAGACAGCCCCGGCAACAGGTCCAGAATATTCAAAACCAGCATGGGGTGAGACCAAACAAAAGGCTTTTTCTTTTTTGCTTTCGAGGTCCACCATTCTCTCCACCATTTTTCTTAGGTCTTCTTTATTACCTGGATAAAAGTATCCCCCCACTGCAGGTTTGCGTCTCAATTTTTTTCTCCTTTATTTAAAGATAATTTCCCTCCCCATATTTGTCAAATTTTGAAAAGAAAAAGGGGAACCACAGTCCCCTTTTTCTTCTTTTTCTTTAGTGCTGACGAGTCAGTCAGCTTGATGGATAACCCTAAATTACTTCCTTTTGTTCTTTAAAGGCAATATCTAGCTCTTTTAGCTCTTGTAGGATGGGCTTATATATTTCAGAGATAACTGGAATATGGACACCAGTTTGTTTTATTTTCTCTTCCAGTATAAGTCTTGTGCCGATGGCTGCGGGTAAGCCTACTGTGCGCGCCATTGAGCTATCGCCATGGGGAATACCGAAGTCGATCAGGGTGGATGTGATTTTTTCCTTTTTATCTCCAGGATATACAACGATAAACTCATGTTGGAGGATGATCATATCCCTCTCTCCGGCTTCATACTGGAGTTTTTCAAGCATCTTTGCAGCGACAATATCTAACGCTGAACCTTTTTCAAGAGGAAGAGGATCGGTGCTCACGAGACCGAGCCAGTCCAGTCTCATGATGATATCCGAGTCTTCCTGAATATTTAAGTATTCACTCAACGCTTTCTTGAGGTCTTCTTCTGCGGGTTCATTCATCAATTTTCTAAGAAAATCCCTGTAGGTCATACCGGTCCATTCTTTTTCTTCCTCGTCCAGAAGGCCCAGTTCAACTATTTTTTTTATGGTTGAGCACCATCCGAGATTTCTCAAAGTTCCGCGAAGCATAGTCTTGGTCGATTGGATTCCATAGAGTTCAATATAGGGGAGAGAGTTACGATTAGGATAGCTTTCAAAATCCCCCAACTCTGCGATATTGATTATAGAAAAATTCTTAAAGAGATCCTCTGATGGAATGAATGTCTCTTTGCCGTCCTTGAGATAACGAGCCGAATTCTTCCCGGCCAAGAGAACTCCTATAGGACTCCAGGAAAATTTATACCCGAAGGGGTTGGTATTCGCTTCGGGAGCCGGTAAACCCCCGCAGAATGAAGTAAAACTCAAGATTTCTCCGCCATTTCCTTCTACCTCATGGATAATCCTCATTGCCTCCATATGATCGATTCCAGGGTCCAAACCCACTTCATTGAGGATAAGAATTCCCTTTTTTTTTGCCTCAGCATCCAAATTCTTCATGACTTCACTAACGTAGGAAGTCGTGACCATATTCTTTTTATATTCAATGCAATATTGGGCGACTTTTGGATGAAAAGAATATGGAACCATGCTGATAACGAGATCTGAATTGGCAATTTTGTCTCTAAGAC
>CAZSPM010000078.1:0-7405 GCA_964608785.1 uncultured Eubacteriales bacterium | reverse complement strand
GAGGATGAGAGAAAAACACACATGGAATCAAAAAAGAGAGAATAGGACTTGTAGCAGGAAAAATGAAGTTGAAAATAGTCCCGGGGAGGAAACCAGTCTTTCCTCCCTGGACTAGTCCCCTTTTAAGACAAGAACAAAAATTCTTTTAATGCTTCAGAGTCAGATCAGCAAAAAAAATTTCACGCTTTTTTCAGGATGGGCATACCGGTTCTTTCTGTTTCAACAGCTCTATAGCCAGCCGGTATATCGTCTAATGATCCATCTCTGATATCTCGAGCAAAAAAGTAAATTCTCTGAATTCGTCCCCCTTTTAGGTTGACATCCTTGAAATGGAGATAGTACTTCACCCCTTTTGAATTGGTGAATTCATAAGCCATTTCTTTACCTCCCGGTTAAATTTTTTGAGTTAAAAAATAAATCCCAAGCTAATCCCGATAAGATGGGCAGTTGTTTTATAGGTGCCCTGCCCGAGGTTTCCCAATAGTGGGTGCTGGTAAGAAGGAATACTTCTGTTCTCACTCGTCCTCTCTTTGAACGGCTCATACTGATAGGCGACATTCAGGACAAAATTACCGGACTTATAACCAAAACCTCCGGTTATGGCCCACCTGATCGCATCAGGAAGAATGGGGTCTACAGTTTCATCAGGCTGAGGAGTTTGATCGTAGAGAAATCCAGCTCTCAGGGCAAGGTTTTCATTCACACTGTACTCCAGGCCACCTCTGAAGACAAAAGAATCATTCCAGTTCTCCTCGACATGTTTATCATCAAAACCAGGAACTTCAACCGCAACCGTAAATTCATCATATGTGCTCCACAAGAGATAATGCACATCAGCCGACATGAGCAGGCTATCGGTCAAATTAAAAGCCAGCCCGACGCCGAGAATGTGAGGAAAATTAAAAGATGTGGAAGCCGTACCTCCGCTTGGAACTTGGGTTGCAATATACGTTTCTATTGTCTCGGCTGTCCCTGTTGGAAGTAATTGGTCCCAAGGAGAAGGAATCGTAACATCGACATCGGGAGCACTCAATTCTATATCTCCTTCAAAATCTATCTTGAAACCACTCCGCCAATTGAATCCCAAGGAAAAATTTTCACCCTTGTAAAGAGCTCCTGCATTCAAGCCCCACGCGCTGCCTGAAGCGTCGAAAAGAGCTGGGATATCTACTGTATAGGAAGATATAATAGGGAGAGGCAAACCAACCAGAGGACCAAGATCAACTGTAGCCGCTTCATGTTCAACAAGCTCAAATTCCAGGGTTGCATGGATATAGGATACGCCGAAGCCCACAGAAAAATTCTCATTAACCTTGAAAGCCACGGTTGGATTGAAGATAAGCGTCTTCATGTCATCCCGAACAGAAATATACTTCAGAGGATAATTTTCAGGCCACGTGATCCCTAAACCATAAGGAACAAAAAAGCCAAAACCGGCTACAACTCTCTCACTGATCTTATGAGAGATGTAGAAAGTGGGAGGATAGAACCACTTTTTTTCCCGTTCAACAGTTTGATAAGTGGGATCTGGCCAGTTTGGCAAGCTCAAATCGCCAATGGATGTGATCAAGGTTGTTCCAAAGTTAATCTGGGTTCCTTCCAACCAGGCAAGGCCTGCCGGATTATGAAAAATGGCTGTCGGATTATTCGCGATAGCAACGAACGCACCGGCCATAGCCATTGCTGCCGCACCGTGCTCATAAATGAGAAAACCGGCCCCATGGGATAAAGTGCTTATGGTTAAAAATATTAGACAAAAAATTGAAACAGCAATGATTCTCTTCATTCAAGTCTCCTTTAGCAGCGGTTTTACCCTATGCTTATAAACAAATGAGCGTTTCTGATCGAACTTTCTTAGTCTGTCTCAAGTATTTATAAAAAAAAATAGCCCTTGTCAAGATAAAATTAGAAAAATTTACTCATGAATTCCTCCCGATGAACCTTCAAAAGACTCCTGGAACAAAGACAAAAATGCCTCATTCCTTTGTCCTATTTTTATAATGATATAAAATTTTTATTTTTTTTCTTTACAAAATTCTTTTTTTCTTGTATAAAAATAATGGCTTTCTTTTGCGGGCTGGAGAGAGCCCCCACCTTTTTGGTTCCCATCATCAACCCCCCTTTTGCTGACAACAGCCCGCACCTAACCCCCCTTCAGAAATGATGAAGAAATATTCCGTGCTAAGAGACATGAATCCTTTTCAATCCTCTGAGAAAATTAAGGAAAGGCAGAGATCTCAATTTTGGAAGACTAGATAGCTTGGCAATCCGAAAGAGCAACAAACAATGATGGTTAATAAAATTATATATTTACAAAACTTTTGTCCTATTCATGACTTGCTTCTGGCAGTGGTTATAATATTTCTTGTTTGATGGGCTCTCCATCAGGGTAGTTATTAATGACCTCCATGGGAACTTCAAAAACATTATCCCATCCTCCGAAACGCCGAAGCACCTGAGGAGAGGTAATACCGCGTTTCTTTCCTTCTTCGATAAGATAAACTGAACTGCCTCTTGGCTTACCCAGCCGAATGATCAAGTACCCCTCAAAGGTCAGGTCTATCATCGAGCCTTTATCCATTTTCTCTAGAGTATCGTAGGAAACCTCGACCAGGTACTCCCAGGGATCTTTTCCTCTATTTAAGTCATAGTTAAAGCGGTATAGACTCTCTAAGCTCTTAAAAGGACGACGGATGTATACACCTATGCCTTTCCTTTCAATCATGTAGACAGTAGCATCCTGTGCTTTCACATACCTCTGATGAAGAAAGGCCAGATTATCAGCCGCCGGCCATTCTGAGAATTCATATTCCATGTTTTCCAAGATCTCACGACAATTGGAAAGGCTGTAAGGCATAACGCCTCCTCTTCTCATCTCTTCTTCTAGGCCTTTGAAAGAACGGGATAGATAAATAAAAGCATTATAAAGATTAGTTCTCAAGTACCCGGCCCTAAAATAGCCAGATTTATCTTCTGCTATCTTCAAGAAGAGCCGACAAGATGCGGCAAAAGCTTCGGACTTAAAAAGGACCGCTTGTTCCTGATCAGAGATTTCTCCATCCCAGCCCTTGAAGTGGTCATAGCTGCTCTGTGCAAGGTAAGTCGCCTGCCTCTCTAATTCCATGCCGAGTCTATGAACAGCTTTCCTTCTATTCGCATATGAAGCTGTAGTAATGAGAAGAAAAAGCATGAAAATAGTGCTGATTTTAACTAATTTGAATCCCATCTTTGCCTCCATTTTTGGACACTAGAGAAAACATAACGAAATAGAAGTAGAAAGTCAATCTAAGGGGACGTTCCCCAAAGTGCCACCCTATGGATATTTTTTTGTATTAAAAATTGACATTCCTAAATTGTATATTGTTCAGTATTAATTGAATAACTGAATCATAGGGTGGCACTTTGGGCCTGCCCTCAACTTGATTGGGGGAACGTCCCCTCTATATGTTATAATGGATAAAATGATTTCCGAAGATAATCTCAAAAGAAGATATGCCAGAATCTACAATCAGCTCCAAGAACTTCTTCCCAAAACGGAAAACACGATTGCTCGCATGGCTACAATCGCTGCCCTCCTCCATCAAAAAATGCCCCCATTCTTTTGGACAGGCTTTTACATTCTGAGCAAAGGAGATTTGATTGTCGGGCCGTACCAGGGGCCTTTAGCCTGCCAGGTTCTGGAAAAAAAGAAAGGAGTTTGCTGGGCTGGAATATTACAGAAAAAAACGATCATTGTGCCTGATGTCCATAAGTTTCCCGGTCATATTGCATGTGACAGCCGATCCAATTCAGAAATTGTTGTTCCCCTATTCAATAAAGAGGGCGAAGCCTGGGCTGTACTGGATCTAGACAGCCAACAGTTCAACACCTTTTCAGATGTCGATAAGGAGTGGCTGGAGAAAATAGTAAGGTTGATCTAGAGGATTCTCTTCCATCAAGAATTAAGGGAGCATATAAGGAGGAGAATTTGTTGCATGGCCTGAAAGAGGCCGCCTATTTCTGCCTCTTCTCTAAGACTGTGTTTGTATCGCCCGTAGGTCCGTCCTAAATTTACTGATAGGATTTCCTTTTTAATCCCAACATTAGCTTCTGTCGAACCAAGGGGATCAACCTCAATATCCCTAACCTTGAGAAAATTGAGTATGTCAACAACAGTTCTCACCAGGTAGGACTCCCTTGCACCTTGAATTTGATAGGCCCTCGAGTTCTCGTTGAGCTTTATTTCTAACTCAACCCCGACTTCAGAGGCTACTTCTTCGCAAACCTTTTTAATCTTTCGCTGGGCTTTCTCGAGTTCCTCCTGGTTAGCAGAACGAAGATCTATCGTAAAGTGGGATTCTTGAGAAACAGCGTTCCGAACTTTCCCGCCTCCTATCATTCCGAGGTTGAGAATAGTCCACATCTCTGGTGGCTTGGAAGGGAGCGTTATTTCATATGTCCGCTCAATGGCCTTGGCCACAGCTAGATTGGGACTGGGCACGCCTCTGCTCTGCATCGTATGTGCTCCAGGACCTCGGTAAGTGACCTTCCCTCCTCCAAATCCGAGGGCTCCATAGTGGACCTTGCCCAAATCCCCATCGAGCGCAACGACTAAGTCAAATTTTTCTCTCGTCTCTTCCAGGAAGGCCTGCATTCCGAGGAATCCGACTTCTTCTCCTACAGTTCCCATGAAATAATAGGTATCCTTCGGTTTAAATCCTGCTTGTTTTAAGGCTCGAATAGACCAGAGCAGATTTATCAGGCTCGCCGTATCATCGCCGATACCAGGAGCCTTAAGAAGATTTCCTTCTCTTTTCACCTTTATCTCCCATACTCCTTGGAAGACAGTATCCATATGAGCGGACATGATGATCTTCCTTCCCTCCGGAGATCCTCTCCAGATGCCGAGGACATTACCTGAACGATCCACAAAGACCTCATCCAAGCCAATAGCCTCTAACTGCCTTTTCATGTATCCGGCTCTTTTCTTTTCATGTCCAGATGGAGCTGGAATTTCTGTTAAGTAGATCCACTCTTTAATAACCTTCTCTCGGTTTTTTTTGAGAAAAGAAAACAATTTTTGTACAAAGGGAGAAGCCGCTATCTCAGGAGCAAAAAGAGACTCTTCACTCCAAAGGATAAAATTTGAAAAAAGAGCGCACACGCAGAGGAAGATAAATCCAATCCTAAGATATTTTCTCATCCTTACTCCTTCTATGGGATTGGCTCTTGAATCTTGGAATTAATTCAGCAATTGACTCCTTACCATCTTTGTTTCAAGATTCAAGAATCGATCCCGCTGTAATATTTAATAACTCGAACAATTGCTTGTTCGCAGACTTTGCAGAAAGGCTTTTTCCCTTTAGTGAACATGAGGCAATCCAACATCGGCCGATACAGACCTTGGGCTGAATAACCGGCTCCCTCAAAAGCACCAACCTTATCCTTGAACTGACTCTTTTGAAAATAAGCATTTACTTTCTCTGTGTGTTCTCTGGATAAGAAATCGGCCTCTTGCTCAACCTTCTCGACTTCAGCCTGTGGAGCTCCCTCTCTCTTCATTCCAGCTATCTTCGTATTGATCTCCCGGCGTATTTTCTGGTAAGCATTATCCATCTCTTCAAAATCCTTTTTTTTCCACGGTGTAGGGATTTCAACTCCCGGAGTTAAGAGGTCATTCCATTTAAGTTTTTTGGGATCAAGCAAGGCGGTTATGTTGGGCTCTGTGGGCTCGACGCCTCTTGGATAAAAGTCGTTATAGGCCACAGAAGATGTATAATACTCATCTCCAAGCCCTGTAAAAGAATGGCCAAACTCATGGAGGAAAAGATACTCAAACCACTGATTGTCAACAGTAAATGTACAGTAAAGATTATAAATCCCTCCCCCTCCATAGCGTTTATGGTTGACCATGATGAAGAGCGTATCATAAGGAACATGGGCTGCGATATCTCTAAGAGACTTGTTGTCTTCTGTCAAGAGGTATCGTTCCGATCCCAGGGAATTAAAGGTGGCATTGAGGGCTGTCTTCTTAAATATTTGACGCCGCGGTTCATCGCAACCACTATCATTTGACGGCTTGAAAACTCCATAAATATTAAAGCTCTCTCTGTATGTCTTATAGGGCTCCTGACGAAAAAAAACACCTGCGAAACGCTCTAAATCGGCCTTGAACTTCTCCTCCTCCCTTATAGTGTACCCCTCTCCGATGAAAGCAATGTCCACCTTATTGTGAGGTTCTCCGTTTTTTATGATCTCAAAGACCTTAACTCCCTCTTCCAGATGTTCCCTTATGATGTCAATTGCAAAGGGATCGATATCCAGGCTGAAGAGAAGCTGGAGGATATTTTTTCGATTTCTGACTTCCAGTCGAAAACTAATTTTCTTTTTAGGATAGGGAATAAGAACTGACTCATGATAAGTTCTCTTTATTCCCTCTAACGCTTGAGCCGTTGTCTTGTACTCAGCACAATAACTATCAAATCCCCTGGAGAAAATAAGCTGACCGGACGAAGAATCGCAGATTTCCACATAATAGCGGCCATTATCGAATCTGTCGATAAGATTTCGCTTACTTCCCGCCCAGATGCCTTGTTCGTAAATCTGATCGAGAGTGATAAATTCCTCTTGGGAATCCGTGATGTGGAAATAATCAATCCTCATGGTTTTATCGACAAAATAGTCTTCAAATCTCACAGATTGTTGTGCGAAAAGTATCCCAGAAACTATAAGGATTACTATGATAAAAACAAAGACGCGCTTCATAGGCCCTCCTTAAGTTATGCTCCTTAATTATCGTGAATAATCCAGGTTATTCACGAGGCATTTTTTATGAATAATCAGGGTATTTATCTTCTCGATACAATGATTGTTCCTGCTACCTCTTTGATGATTTTCACAGCTGCGGCAGCCGTGATTCCTGCTAAATCTCTCTTTGGATTGAGCTCCACAACATCCAAACCCACGATTCGAGCATTTACATCATGAATCACATCAATCGCCTGGCGGGTACTTAGACCTCCTGATTCATGGTGGGAAACTCCAGGAGCATAGGCAGGGTCAAGGGCATCCAAATCAAAGGAGATATAGAGGGGGTTTGAAAAATCAAGAGTCATAGTATCTTTAAAATCTTTCATTTCAATGATCCGAACACCATGGTTTAAAGCTTTAGCTCTCTGCTGCCCAGTTGCCGCTCTTACGCCAACCTGGACAAGGTTTTGAGCTAAGCCCTCTTCCATTATTCTCGCAAAGGGACAAGCATGGGAGTAACGGTCTCCATGGAGTTCCTCATAAAGATCTGGATGAGCATCGAAATGGAGAATATCTAAGGGCTTAAATTTCCTGGAGAACGCTCGAACCACAGGGTAGCTGATAGAATGATCTCCACCCAAAACGATCGGAATCGCTTCTGTTTCCAGTATATCGA
>CAZSPM010000077.1:0-7417 GCA_964608785.1 uncultured Eubacteriales bacterium | reverse complement strand
TCGGCAATCGTCAGCCATGAATCTTTTCAAAAGAAATGGAAGGCCCCAGGACCTTGGAAATGATAGAAATATTATGAAGTTGTGAGCTCAGTAGTATTCGAACCCCGATTCCTGGATCCAGAGTCATGTGTTCACTCTAATTCTGATGAATGGTCACAATCTGGTCACAGAGTGATAATATTCATAGAAACAGATAAATTTAACTTCCTGAAAACAAAAAAATTATCAGTTATTGGATAAGTTTAGAGCGACGGATTCCAAATCCGGCAACTTTAAATAACTATCCATTCAGCCCAGTTTGTCTCCATCTGACATGCTAAGCCTCAGGTTGCCCAACATGAGCTCCTTATCAAATCTCATGCTACTGCTGGGCATTTTTAAATAGAAAGACAGTTATGGTTAAGAGTGACTAAACAATAGACTAAATTAATTAAAAATTTTCCAGGGAATAACAAAGGAATCGGATGGTAGCGGGCGGCTTGGATTTGAACCAGCGATCTCCGGGTTAAGAGAAGGTAATCAAAGCTTGGATTCAGTCAAAGATCTGGCCTGCAATCCTGCTCTGTTTCACCTGGAAAATGCCTTTTCTAAAGCGGGCCATAGCTTGTTTCTGCTGATAATACCCGCAGCAAAAATGGCAACGCCCTCTGCGCCTGCTCCTCTCACTGTCTGAATGGTCCTCAAGAATTTCTGTTCCGGGAAAAAACCAGATGGAGGATCAGAAAGCACCTTTCTTATTTCTTCTACAAGAGGCTCTGGACCGATTTTCTTCTCGATATAGAGGGCGTATGTAGTTTCGAGTTTCCTTGCCCTCTCCGGAGAAAATCGCTCGAGATAGGAAACACATTCTTCCATTTCTTCCTTTAGTTCCTCTTTTTTTGAATTCAGATCTTTTAAGCCCAATATGTCCAGCGCTTTCTCCCAAGATTCCCTCTCTTCCCGGTATATATAATGTCCTGTTATCCCTGGATAGAGCATACTTTGCTCCCCACACCATCTTTTCTGGGCTTTTATGTAATCACTCAGGTAAGCCAGATAATCCTCAAAACTCCCCTGAAAATGACTGCGGTAATTCATCGGAGCCATAATATCTATCCACCGGGTAAAATCTGTCCACCTTTGACCGATGTGCCTGGCACTCCGCATCGGATTGATGAATACTGCTGCAGATATCTCGAGTTTCGGGTTGATTCTTCTGGCCTTTTCTGTGGATTCCTGGACAAAACGGGTGATGGCATCAACCCGTGTTTCATAGAAGTAATAATCCAGGTCATTTCTGTTCACAGATGAACCGTTTAAAAGGTAATCAGCCTTTTCGGCCCGGCTCATTTTGCCCCAATTTGTAGGCTTGAGCGTCAGGTCATAATGCCAGTTAGCTTCTTTCCTTGGCAGCACCCTTTTCAGAGTTATCTGGTCTTGCGGACGGACTGGATAATAAAAATGATTATAGACAAGATAATGTTCTAAGCAATAATCACAAAAGCAATAAGAATCCGGAGCCACATCGCCCGGATAGCGAACATAATCATGATGAATTCCGTCGACTTTGTAATTCCTGATTATCTCTTCGATCATTGGTATCAGCCACTGGTCCACATAGCCCGGCCTTCTCGCAGGACACATCCATACCGGGTTGTATGGACGATCTTGGCTCAATTTTTCCTGGGATGTGTCTCCACCCTGGGGATTCAGCATGGCCCACTCCGGATACTTGAGAAAGGCCGCAGAATTTTTTGATTCTGGAAAATCACAAAGCCAGGGATGTATTTTTATCCCATACTGGTGGGAATACCGGACAGCCGCTTCTAGAATGTCAAAATTCCTGTAATCTGGATGGATGGCGTCGGAAAATTTCTGACTATGCCAGAATATAGAACCACTTGTGTTTTTCACAAGCGGGAAAACGACAGTGATGTTGCACTTTTTTAGAAGAGCAAAAAATTCTTTAACTTCGCTTTCACTTTTTCCTATATCCCGGGGATGGACCCAGATCGCTCTCCCTTTCAACACATTTTCTCCATAGACTGAGAGGATCATGGTTAGTATCATCAAAAAAGTCATTATCTTTTTCATTTTTATACTCCTCTATAGGCATTCTATCTCAAAAAATCACAAAGACCGAAAGATTCCTCTCATATGCCACCGAAGGAGAAACAACCCACCGCTGGCAAGAGACAACACCAGAGCTATGATAAAGACGAGCAATTGTTTTCCGAACAAGGCTGTCAAGCCCGTTACAGAACACAGGCAGCAAAGGCTCCCCATGATACAGTCGATGACATCCCGCACATTTTCCTTTCTCTGTTCTCTGAGTTGTCCAGCACTCACTCGACGGACCACAGGACCCCAAAAACCGGGAGGCTTACACTTCAGGTAGAATTCTTTGAGCCTTTCAAACTTCTCAGGCCTTGTGAGCAAATCAACGGCGATTATGATGATCCATCCCAGAGCAAAAAGGAGAAGAAAGCCCTGCCAGAAGGGGTGTTTGTCTGGTTGAGAAAATCCCAGGGGAAACCAAACAACATAAGAGAGGGGAAGCCCGACAATGATGGCCGCAGCCTCTCCGAATATGTTATGCCGCCACCAGAAAAACCTCAGCCAGCTCAAGGGGAGGATGAAAGCCACCATGACCGAGTTGATGAACAAAAACCAAGCCATCATCCGATCAACCAGAAAATAACCCACAAGCACACTCAGAATCAGGATGAAAGCCGCGGCGGCGCGGCTTATCAGGACATAGTGTCTTTCTGAGGCGCTCTTACGAATGAATTTTCTGTAGAGGTCGTTGATCAGGAAGGAACTCCCCCAATTGACATGCGTATCGATGGTCGACATGAAAGCGGCCAGCTCGGCAGCCACAAGAATACCTGTCAGTCCAGGCACAGAAAAACGGGCGACCAATAGTCCCCAGACTTTATCCGGATCAGTAGTGGCAGCCGGAAAGAGTGCAGCGCCGATAAGGCCCAGAAACAGAAAAGGTACAACCCGGATGATCAAGGTCATGAATGAATTTAAGAGTTGTCCTGTTTGAGCATGAAACTCGTTCTTGGCCGCAAGAAACCTTTGGGCCGTATAGCCTTCTCCGCCTGCAGGAGATGAGGCAAAGAATAATCCTTGGATGATCAGGAAAAGGAGGGTCATCATGCCTAATTCTCCATGGGGCGGAAGAGCTTGAAAAAATTCTGCTCCTCTTTGAGAAAGCGCTTGGCTATAAACAAAGGACAGCCCGCCCGCTTTGTTCAATATGACAGGAATTAAAATCAGATTACCTACAAAAAATATCAGGAACTGAACAACATCGCTGTAGACCACTCCCAGAAATCCGGAGAGGGTGCAATAAATCAGGATAAGTCCGCTGGCAAAAAGGAGGATCTGGATATCGCTCCAGGAAAAAATCGGTGAAACGGCTCTGATTAGCCACCCCATAACATAGCCATTCAAGAGAACAGCCCAGCCCATACTCATGAATACGGCATAAATCCCTCTAAAAATCCGGGCTTCCCTTCCTCCGTATCGAAGTTGCATAAACTCGGCCGTGGTGACAATACGCAGCCTCCGCCACAACTTGGACCAGATGACAGCCACCAGAGGCATCCAGACGGCAAAAGATGCCCACCACCACCAGTTTCCAAGAAATCCGTATCGAAAAACAAGCATGGTAAAGGCCGGGGCAGCTCCCGCATCGCTGTAGGTGGCTGTTGCGGAAATCCCAAGCAGCCACCACGGCAATTTCCTGCCGGCTATGAAGTAGCTCTCCATGCTTTTTCCGGCCCGCCGGGCGAAATAAAACCCGATGGCCAGCATCAAGGAGCAATATATGCCCAAAATTGTCCAATCTATAGTTTGCATTGTAGTTGCCTCTGCTGGCTATATCTTTCCCCTATTTATGCATAATCCTCTCTATCAAACTCAGCGCTCTCTCGAGAAAAACTTGGCCTGCCCGGGAAGAATACGGCAAAAGCCCCACGTATTTAAAGGCTTCCTCAACCTCGTAGCCTCCCTCCAGAATGGATTTTTCATCCGGTAAATACCCATGATATCCGTTTGCACATCCAACCAGGAACAAACATCTGACACCGCTAAACCTTCTCAGCTCGAGCGAGAAGAAGGAAAACAGCTCGAACGGAAAGGCGAGAAAAACAGATTCTCCAATTTTGAAACACTGCAATTTACACTCCAGAGAATCGGAAATTTTTTCGCCTTTTGCACTGTTCCTGAGATCTTCAGCCCAATGAAGAAAGGCTTTTTGTATTTTTATTGCTTTTCTGTCCCCCTTTTCCAAAGCATGCTTATAGAGAGAACGGTATTCTTCATACGTTCTCTCAGCCTCTTCTCCTGAGGGAACCTTTTCAAACGGTAATGTAAGATTAATCCTATCAACCTGGATGTCACCATATGGGGCCCAAATCATGTTCTTTATCACCTCACTGGCTTCTTGAGAAAGGATTCTGGCCAGCTTCTCAGCCTTGGAAAAGCTTCCCCGGTTAATGGGATCAACATCTCCAGTAGCTCCTAAAAAAAAGAGAGTGACAATATCAGCAGCAAACGATCTGCTCAATTGGTCTCGAAAATAACCCACATAATCAGCAGAGATGAACAAATTGTCTTCCTCAAGAACCACAGGGTGGCAGCCATAATTGGCCACGACACAAAACGGTTGCTTTTCTTCATCAGTGAAACAGGCTAAGGTCAGGTTGGCATCAATGCCTTTGCCGATTTTCCTCCGGTTATATCCGATATAAGACTGGCCCGTTCCTGTTCCCATAAATGCTTTTTTTGACTTTTGCCTCGCTTCCTTTGACCCATCGAATAAAATATCAAGAACTCGCTTTTCCCAATTCTTGTCTTTTTTGCTACCGTCACGAAAAAAATGCATCCCTGGCGCCGAATGTGTATGAATGGCCGCTAAACAAATATTTTCTTTTGCTACATCCAGCCCTTTGGAAATAGCTATCTTTGCTTGCGCGGTGACCTCCTCGCTAATACTCAGCACATCCAAGGAGATGAGCAAAACCGCTTGGTTCCCATCTTCCACCCAAAGGAAACTCGCCCAGAGAGGATCGTGCACCCCTGAGGAACGTCCGAATCGCCGGATGTATCCGGATAGATCGATTCCCAAAGAAGGAGTGATTTCCCTTTTTGAAACTCCTGCTTTGAGAACGCCCATCGCCTTTATATTCAGGGACAGCCTATGACTCTGAAGCTAGATCTTTTTGATAAAACCTTTCTAACTTGATAAATGTCCTATGTCAAGGGTTGACTTCCACTTTGACTTTGATGCTAAAAAAATCACCTCATTTCCTGGATTTAATAGGGGGATGAGTTAAATGGATGGTAGCGGGGGTTGGATTTGAACCAGCGACCTCCGGGTTATATACCCTTTTGGCTTTGCATTGCTCTAGCTATCTAACTTGCTGAATTTAAAAGCAAAAGACCTCAAAAACTACCCATTTTTTTTCCCTAAAATCTGATAAACAGGTTATGAGTTCCTTTTGAATTGATTATTTGGTCAATAAGACCCTTATCTTTTAGATTATCTTTGATTGCAAGTAACTATCTTCACCGATAAGAGACTGGTCATAACGGCGAATTTACAGGCAATATTTAACATGATCAATTATCACTATACCCAATGGAGCGATAGCCTCGCAACCGCCTTTTGTACATCTTTTCAAGAAGTTCAACCTCTGCATCTACATAGTCATAAATCCGAACTTCTTTTTTATTATAGTGGAGACGGTGCAAACGCCCTGCATATTGGGCCAAAGTACCCCTCCAAGATACAGGAAGTGCTAGGAACAGAGTATCTAGTCGGGCATCATCAAAACCTTCTCCTAGATACCGGCCAGTTGCTATCAATAAACGTTCTTCGCGATCAGAGATACTTGTCAATTTCTCGTATAGCTCCTGACGCTGTTTCCTCCCCATCCCTCCCCTGAACACTATCACATTATTAATGAGAGGCGAAAATTGCTCCGCAAACAGATCAACATGTACTCTACGTTCTGAAATTAAGAGAGGAGATCTTTTTTCTTCAACAATAGATTTCATCACATCCTCAAAGATATGATTATTTCTAGCATCGTCTTTAATTAAGGCCTCGTATATTTCATGAATCTTCGGTTCTTTCCCCTTAAGATATTGTGGCCTTCTGAAGCCTGTTTCACGAAAAATCACCTGATGGGCGAAGGGATGCGTCGCTACTCCTTGTCGCGCGGTTACCCTATATCTCACAGGACCACACTGCATGAAGATGATTGGATGATGTCCATCTTTTCTTGTGACTGTGGCTGATAGTCCCATCACATACTTAGCCTTAGACTGACGCAATACTTGTTCAAAGCTATTGGCTGAGATATGATGACACTCATCAACAATTAATTGGGCATAATCGCCAACTATATCATCCACTCTTCCTTTTCGTCGCAGACTCTGCATAATCGCAATATCGATAAAACCGCTAGGCTTCCTCTTTCCCGCCCCGATCATTCCGATTCTCTCATGATCTAAATTTAGGAATGCAGCAAGTTGATTCCTCCACTGGTCAAAGAGCTGCCTTCGGTGAACCAATATCATTGTATTAACAGCTCTCTCCGCGATTACTTTTGCGGCAACGACAGTTTTTCCAAATGCAGTAGCTGCAGCGAGCACTCCGGTGTCATGAGCTAGCAATCTTGCGACTGAATCCTCCTGTTCAGGTCTCAATGTGCCCATAAAATCCACATCAATTGGGGTCCCTTTCGTTCGTTCATCTATTTGAGATATCTTGATTCCAAGAGATTGGCATAGCTCCTGGATTTCTTCAAGACATCCTCGTGGAAGGCCAATATGATCTGGATAATCTTCCGCACAGGATATCACCCGGGGCTTCCCATATGTGGAAAGCCGCATCGCTTGTGCTTTATAAAATTCTGGATTTTGAAATGCAGCCAGATGAATTAGCCGATTCCGGAAGGATGGAGATAGACCCTCTTTCTCAATATAAATTAAATTTCCCAAGATCAGATTAAGTTTTTCTGGGATTGGGCCTGTAATAGGAATTTCTTTACTGCTTTTGTAGGAAGCCATCTTCCACGGTTTTGAATCTCCCTCTTCTACAATAGGAATACGTGCGCCTATGATTTTTCCTTCCTGGCTTGCTTTCTCTACAACTTTCTCAACTTCTTCTCTACTCATGCGGCTGATAGTCGAAAGAAATTCCCATTGATCTGAATATGGCACAAAATTCTCATCCAAAAAAACTGTATTTCCTTTCTTACGAGGCTTTGCCTGGAGTGGAAGTGCGATGAGGCTTCCAAAACCTCCCTCTGGTATGAAATCCTGGCTCGGAAACAATCGATCATAAGAATCGAAACCCACTTACGGGCGCTTTTCGAGAGGCTCTGTCCACCAAAAAGATGCTAAGCGGCGTTGTTGT
>CAZSPM010000076.1:0-7425 GCA_964608785.1 uncultured Eubacteriales bacterium | reverse complement strand
TGAATTTTGGTTACGATAGAAGAGAGAAATTTGGGCTGACGGTAAGGAGTTAGCCTCTCGAAAATCTTGGCCATGCCGTCATCCAGGCCGAAGGCTCCGATGACAACATCAGCCTTTATATTGTTGCTCTCACTGAAAACCATAACACCGTCAGTGCTGAAATCGATATCTGTCACGCGAGCAGGGAAGATCTCAACCCCCATCTTCTTTGCCGTCTCGAAGAGGTAGTCGTCAAACTCGACCCTTCTGCACGCATAAGAGGGTTCATGCTCGCCTGATAGCTTGAGAACATTCTTATCCGAGTAGACAAAATAACCATTTATTCTTTTCTGAATTATGTTCCAGGGGAAAGGGACTGCCAATTCCTCTTCCATGATTTTATCTAAGGGAGGAGATAGTACCCCGAGGCACTGGTTGTAATAGCTTTTCTTTTCAAACCTTTTGCCTTCATAAATAACAATTCTGGGATTAATTCCTTCTTGAAGGGCCAATTTTTTGAGCTTGATGGCACAGCTTGATCCTGCAGGACCTCCTCCTATTATGACTACTACTTGATTATCTTTGAGATGACTAAGCCTGTTTGAGAGGGATAGCCTTTTGCTTGATTTCTTAAAAGGTTTCATGGGGAAATTAATGAATTTCTTGATATGAAGTCTTAGTGTATTCCATAAAAGGGCTGTTTGCAACCTAGTATCCAGTAAAATCTTGAATATATCACGATAGGGAATATTACCTGTAAACATGTTCCAGAGGATTGATCTTATTTTCCTGGGAGATTTCTTTTTCCCTCTTGCTTTAGCCATGGATAAATGGGATTGTGTAAGGATTGGGATAGAGGAGATGATATCATTAATCAGGAAAAGGAATCGGCCATAGTAATTGTCACGAATAATCATCTTTTTTGCTTTTCTGTAATAGAGAGAAGAAAAGGAAGAAGCATCTATTCCAGAGCCGAGAGCTGTCTCAGCTGCCAGTTTGGCTGTGATAAAGGCCGATTCAATCCCGTTTTTGTAGTGGCGCGAGAAGCTCGCATCTCCGATCATCACCACTCGATCGGTAAAGGGATTCTTTGCCGGAGAGACAACTATTCTTGGGTAACAAAAGCAGTGAGGCTTGGAGTCGGTGATTTTGTTTTTAATTTCTTCGAGACAAAGGAATTCTTGGAATATTTCTTTTGTGGCATCTTTCTTCCCGATTAAAGTTATTGTTATATAATCTCCTTTTGGAATCACAGTGGCGTATCTGATGGCTTTTGATTTCGGCATATAAACATGGATGGTGTTGTCAAAATGCTCAAGCACTTTTTCCTGACCCAGTTTGATCTCGGCCTGAAAAGTTACGAGTGTTGAAGGAGGTTTGTAGCCAAAGCCGAGACCTTCGATTTTTCTCATCAGCTGAGTATTCACTCCGAAAGCCCCTACAACTAAATCGGCTTCAAATTCTTGAAGGTTTTCTTTTTTCCCAAAATAAACAGTTAGAAGATCAGATTTATTTTCGGCCAATTTAAAATCCAACACCGGCTGGGATATGACGCTTGCCCCTTCATCCTGAGCATAACTTAAGAGAAAATCATCGAAGCTGATGGTTTCTGGAAATGTCGAATATCGGGGACCATTGCCCCTAAAAACTGTTGCTATTGCGTCTATCTCGTTTTCTGTACATGAGAGAAACAGTTTTTCGTTGTCCACATGAAGACAATAACCGTCTACCCTGTTGATTATCCTCTTTTCAGGAAGAAAAATACCTTCTTCTTTCAGTTTTTGGTTCAGACTATCTGCTATGACGCCGGCGCAGAGGTTACATCCCTTTGGCCCTTTCTGCAGGAAGTCTTTACCGTCGAAAATATTGATAGAGATATCTATTCCCTTTTCTGAGGCGAATTTTTGGGCAAAATGAGCAAAGAACGAACCTGCCGGCCCACCTCCGATTATGGCAATCTTAGAACCGTTTTTAAGGGTTAGATCCCTTATCATGTTGCCTATTATACTACCTTTTTTATTTTTACGATAGATTCTGTAATAAAAATAATTCAGGTTAATCAAAAGATAAAATAATTCTTGATTTTGGCTAGAAGCAAAAGTATAATTCGAATCCTTAAACACTACAATTTCTATGGAAAAGATTGGCAAAGTAGGAAGATTTACTTATATCTTTGCCTTTTATCAGGGGGATGGAAGGAAAATAAAAGTCATAAAAAGAGAATGTCCTACTCGCTTTGCTAGCTGCAATCAGGTTTTAATTTCGTTTTTTTGAGTGAGGCTGGATGAGCAAATTTTGATCATTGGTGAAAGCCATGGCGGGAAAGTTTTATGTATGCACAAGTTCTATGGGACTTTTAAATGTATCCCGGGATGAGCTTATAGAGGAAGTGGATAAAAGCATGGGAGTTACTTCGTTTCTGACCGAAACCAGTAATGATCAAATTTTATTTATTTAATCTGATAGCAGTTTTTTTACCATAGCTTTAAATTTTTTAAAGCTGTTTAATAAATATCAGACACATAGCTTCTAGAAAAAGGCCAGATATCATTCAAGTGAGCCGTAATATAGTCTGAAAAGCTTAAAGCCAGCAAAAAGATTAATTATCTTATCAAAACAAATACCTTTTAAGTTAAATCGTTAATAGTGGATATTGGCTCAAAAAATTTAAAAATCGAGAATTCTTGACAAAAAGAAGATGGTAATATATATCCGATTAATAATATAGTTACTATAAAAATGTAATCGCTCTAATATAAAACAATAAACAATGAGGAAATTTTAATATTCAGATTTGATAAATATGATTGTTTTTTATTAGTAAGATTTTTGCGAAATTTTTCTTATGCGTTATTTTACAGATCGTTAAAAGAGAGGAGACGTTATGGTTAAAAAAATAATTCCAATTTTAGGAATTTTCTCCTTATTCATCTTATTCGGACCAATATCCACGTTAATTACAGAAGAAAACAAACAAGATGGCTGTATCCAATGTCACCAAGGAATTGAATCCATAGGAAAAAGTCATTCAGATCTTGCCTGCGATGATTGCCACCAGGGGAATCCAGACGGCGTTTCTAAGGAAGAGGCTCATGTTGGGATATATGAAAATCCCGGGGATTTAAATATCGTTGATCAAACCTGTGAAAACTGTCATGAAGAACTTGTCGAAAGAGTAAAAAAATCCTTACATGCAACGATGGCTGGCGTGATCAGCGGATCACGATACCTTTGGGCAGCACAGAAGGAAAAAAACGCAACCTATGCAGTCAGACAAATCAAAGATGATGATGGAGATATCCCTGATGAGCTTGGAGCGGTAAAAGAATTACAGCAATTGCCTCATTATGAGGACTCAAAGCAGCCTATTGATGACTATCTTCGAAACCAGTGCCTGAGATGCCATCTCTGGACCAGAGGAGCGCAGAGGCCTGGTGACTACCGCTCCAGCGGGTGTTCTGCGTGCCATGTATTGTATGCCGATGAGGGTTTGAGTCTTTCCGGAGACAAGTCAATCCCCAGGGATGAACCGGGGCATCCAATCACGCATGAAATAACTTCAAGGATTCCAGCCCAGCAATGTGTTCATTGTCATAATCGAGGTGGCAGAACAGGAGTCAGTTTTCTAGGGATGATGGAATCTGATGGTTATGGTACCCCTTTTAGAGCTGATGGGTCAAAACAACCCAAATTGCATGGCAAAAATTATAATTTCCTACAAATGGATGTCCATTTAGAAGCAGGCATGCAATGTATTGACTGCCATACATCAAACGATATTCATGGCGACGGTAACATCTATAGCAAGCGTGAACAGGCTGTTGAAATTGAATGTACAGATTGTCATGGGAATCTGGAAGAATACAGTGACCAGAAAACATCTAGAGGTAACCCGATAGCAAATCTCGAGAAGCAAAATGACCTAACTTTGCTCAAGTCGAGAATTGATGGGGACCTTCACGCTGTACCGCAGGTCCGAGCATTTGCGGATAGAGCCTCTTTACCGATAGCCATGCAGATAAAGGGTCATATGGATAAGCTTGAATGTTATGCATGCCATTCAAGCTGGGCACCTCAGTGTTATGGCTGTCATGCAAAGATGGATATGAGAACGAAAGGTTACGATTGGGTTGATGAAGCTGAAGGCGGCACTTATAAATGGGAAGAGTCGCGCAGCTATTTAAGATGGGAAACCCCTGTGTTGGGAATCAACTCAGAGGGAAAAGTCAGCCCATATATAACCGGGTGTCAGGCAATATTCACTCAAATAGGGCAGGATGGGAAGGCAGTGGAATTAAATAAGATATTTGTCACTGCTGACGGCCATTCTGGAATCGCCCAGAATCCCATCCAGCCGCATACTGTTTCGCGAAATCCTCGCACTTGCGAAAATTGTCACAGTGAATCCAAGGCATTAGGGCTGGGTTCTGGCCATTACTTTAGTAAGTTCAACGGACTTAACCTACCGTTTGAGTTGGAGCGTATTGTAGATGAGGATGGCAACCAGATTCAGGGAACCAGTCATGTGGGCGCCCGGCCTTTCAACAAAGAAGAAATGGAAAGGATAAAACGAATTAATGTCTGTCAGGGGTGTCACCAGGAAAACGCTTCAATATTGTGGAAGAAAGTAATAGAAAAATGGGGAAAAGCTCAAAATAACAAGACTCACCGCGATCTCCTGAAGGAGATATTGAGGAAGACAGTCGATAAATGATATAGAGAATTCCTATTCATGAGACAGATTTCTATTAAGCATTCTTAGAGCAATTATTTATTGAGTATTGATCTTCGCTCCTTCCTCCATCTGCTTTTCATCTATCGTGTAGAGTGCATCGAGCACAGCGATCTGGAAGCTCCCTGGAGCATGAGCGTTTGAGGCTGCCTTTTCACCTGCAAGACCGAAGTATGCCAGTGCGGTAGTTGTCGCCTCGGCATGATCGCGATCCACCGCCAAGAACGCTCCAATTATGACGGTTGCCGTACACCCTGTTCCTGTGACATAACCCATCAATTCGTGCCCGTTGGAAACACGGAAGATTCGCTCTCCGTCTGTAATCAAGTCCACTGCTCCTGTAATGGCCAAAGTGGTATTAAGTTCCCTGGCGAGAATGAGCGCTGAGTCAGCTGCTTCGTCCACACTGTGGATGGAGTCCACGCCTTTGGTTTTGGAGCCCTCATGGGCCAGGGAAAGCACCTCAGAGGCATTTCCTCTCACAACACTGATGGAGAGTTCATCTATCAATCGCTTGGCGGAACTGGTTCGCAGCTTTGTGGCTCCTGAACCCACTGGGTCCAGAATAATCGGAATATTCAGCTCGTTGGCCTTATTTCCTGCCTTGCGCATTGAATCAATCCAGTAGGGAGTGAGCGTTCCGATATTGAGTACGAGTGCACCCGCAAAGGAAACCATCTCCTCTACTTCCTCAGGTGCGTGCGCCATTACAGGAGAAGCACCGCATGCAAGCAAGGCATTGGCAGTGTAATTCATGACCACATAGTTCGTGATGTTATGAATCAGAGGCTTCTTCTCCCGAAGGTCTTTCAGATTTTTTGCTGCTTTTTGTGCAAGATGTTGGTCAAACATTCTCTCCTCCTTTAGTGGCAAAGTGATCCCATCCAGAAGGGGTGAGGCGACGTTGAGACCCATCTGGGAGTTTTAATTGTATATCTCCAGTTGTATCCGTTATCCTGCCGACCTCGGATACAGGCACATTGCTGACTGAAGCGATAGCAGAGCGGACTTTAGCCTCGTTGTCGTTGGAGCAGGTGATGATCAGTTCATAATCATCGCTATCCTTCAAGAATAGTTCGAGTGGGTCCTGCCCCAATTCGATAGCAGCCTTCCTCAGATCTTCACTGATGGGAAGTTTTTCTTGAATCAGCACAGCTCCCACATCACTCTCCTGACAGATATGTCCTAGGTCTCCCAGAAATCCGTCGCTAGTATCAATCATTGCTGTCGCATACCCTGAGCGGGCAATTGCTTGTCCCTCGAGTGCGCGGTGCATGGGGGTAGTATAGGCGCGTACTAGCGGATGCCCTCGCAAATCCTCTATGGGTTGGGAACGCAACAGAAGTTCCAGGCCGGCAGCAGCTTGTCCTGGATATCCTGTGACCAGGATTGTATCCCCAATACCGGCAGTCGAACGGAGGACATGTTTTCCCTGCTCTACCTCACCGATTAGAGTGATATCAATGAAAATAACATCATCCATCCTGGTGATGTTGCCCCCGATAATAGAGGCATTAAATGGCTTGAGTTCCATGGTGAATCCACGATACATGGCTTCTACATCTTCAACTAGTGTGTCTGCTCTCAATCCTAACGATATGAGTGCGTATAGGGGTTGACCGCCCATGGCACCGATATCACTGATATTCACAGCCATAGCACGTCTGCCCAAATCCAATGGAGAGATATGATCGGGCAGATAATGCCGGCTTTCTACAAGGCAGTCACAGGTAACCAGGACATCATATCCTGCATGGGACTGGAAAGATGCGGTATCATCCCCGATTCCCAGCGTAACTCCAGGAGCATGAATACCTTCCTTTTGGAGCAACTTGTGAATTCGATCAATCAATCCGAATTCTCCTATACTTGCCAGGGTTTCAGGCATCGCGGCCTCCCCGAGTTCCCGCGCGCAGCGCCTGGTTAAGTGCCAAGGTCGCCTGTTCAGGATTCTCCTGACAACAGACAGCAGAGATTACAGCAATCCCGTGTGCGCCTGCCTGCATCACTTCGGGTGTATTCTTCGCGGTGACACCTCCGATGGCAATAATCGGAAGCGGGATAGATTCGACGACTTGTTTCAGGAGACTGATCCCAGAGACTGGGCCTGCATCTGCCTTGGATGTGGTCGGATAAACAGGCCCAAATCCGATGTAATCTGCCCCTTGCGCGAGGCATTTCTGAGCTTCCTCAAGAGCGGCAGCAGAGCCGCCTATGATCCGGCCCTGTCCCAATAATTTGCGTGCCAAGGGGATAGGAAAATCGTCCTGTCCCAGATGAACGCCGTCAGCACCTGAGGCAATCGCTACATCTACTCGATCATTTACGATGAATGCCACACCGGCGTCTGTGCATATCTTTTTCAACTGTCGGGCAATCTCGATCATCTCCCGTGTTGCTCCGGTCTTCTGGCGGAACTGGATGGTATCCGCGCCACCTGCAATTGCCAGTCGGGTGAGTTCCACATGTGAGAAACGAGATTGTAAAACCGTATCCGTGAGAACATGTAATCGTCCGATTTGCTTCATCATTTTTCTCTATAATTCCTAACTGAAAACTTATAGCACAGGAAAAACTTGGTGTCAAAAGTGCGAATAAAATGGGGAAAGTGATGGGATTAAGTGAATTATCTCTCTATAATAAATGGCTCATCTCCCAATTAGTTGAAAATCATGACGGAGTAAGATGGCAAGTTGTCATTCCTGCTTCCGCAG
>CAZSPM010000075.1:0-7426 GCA_964608785.1 uncultured Eubacteriales bacterium | reverse complement strand
TAAGTCATGCTTCATCTCAACGAAGTGGTCATCGATTTTTATAATCAGTTAAAGTCAATATCACAGGGTTATGCCTCCATGGATTATGAGCTCGCAGGATACAGAGAAGCCCCACTGGTTAAGCTTGATATCCTGATCAACCAAGAGCCTGTAGATGCGCTTTCTCTTATAGTTCATAAGGATAAAGCCTATTATCTGGGAAGGATGCTTGTGGCGAAGATGAGAAAGCTCATTCCTCGCCAGCAATTCGTGGTCGCTATTCAAGCGGCTATCGGCAAGAGGATAGTTGCCCGCGAAACGATCAAGCCTTTTCGCAAAGATGTTCTGGCCAAGCTCTACGGTGGAGACTACACCAGGAAGATGAAGCTTCTTGAAAAGCAGAAGGTAGGAAAAAAGAGGATGAAAAAAGTAGGGAGAGTCGAGATTCCTCAGGAAGCATTCCTTGCGCTTCTTGATATAAAATAGTATAAACCTTTTGATATTTAATATGATTGAAAAATAGCGTATATATAGCATATATTAAGGGCATGGAAACAACGGCTCTTGAAAAAGCTATCGATAAGGGAATCAAGTTTCTCGCTGAATTTTTTCCCCTGAAGACCTATCTGTATTTTCCTCTTCTTTACTCTTCTCTCTTCTGGGTGATAAAAAGGCCCAATGAATGGAAGGAAAAGATTTTTTCCTGGAAGGTCTTTCCTGCCCCAGCCTTTATCAAGGTAAAATCTGATGAGTTTATCCTGAGTTTCTTTGAAGACAATCAGGCCCTGTGCAAACCCTATGAGGGAGAAATCAAAAAGAGAGACGTAGAGAGTTTAAGAGAGGCGGCAGGCCGTCTCTACCGCATTATTGGCGTTGAAGATCCCTTTCTCTCTTCACTCTTTGCTCAAGAATTAGAAGAAGGAGACTTCCGTAAGATCGTCCGAGAATTCGATGAGAGAGTTAGCCAAGCTCTAGAAGATATCGAGGCTGCTGAAGATAGATCGAGACTTCAAGAGGCGCTGAAAACGTTTGCTGATGAGATGGTCTCCCTTTCCAGCGATCTTATCTCACAAGATAAGATTTTAAAGATGTGTGCAGAACTAATAAAAAAGAAAATAAAGAAAAAAGATGACTGAGCATCCTTACTTAAAAATCAAAAGG
Source organism: uncultured Eubacteriales bacterium (assembly GCA_964608785.1). Taxonomy (GTDB): domain Bacteria; phylum Acidobacteriota; class Aminicenantia; order Aminicenantales; family Aminicenantaceae. Next base: position 6,286 of record CAZSPM010000075.1, on the reverse strand, counting down.
ATTTCTGTCCTTTTCCTTCTATTATGTCTTTTTTCCCTTTCCGCTTGCGTTTCCCATCTTAAAGAAGCCAAGTTTTATTATGGCCAGGGGCAGAAGTTTTCCCGTCTCTACCAAACTGAGAATGCTGTTGCTTCTTTCAAAAAAGCCTTGAAAGAGGCTGAATTAGCAGTGCAGAAACACCCTTCAGCTCAGGCATACATGCTTAAAGGAATGGCTGAGATGGAATTGGTTGCCTGGAAAGAAGCTGAGGAAAGCTTTCGAAAGGCTTTTGCCTTGGGGTTTGAGAAGGGAGAAGGGTGGGCTCGTGAGGCTTCCCTCTTAGGGCTGGCTTCATCTCTAGAGGAGTTGGGGCTTGAAGATTCTGCTTTTAAAATATATTCCTATCTTGTCAATAAATCGAAGCTAGAACAAATTTCCATTCTCGCTGCTCAAAAACACATGGATATCGCGTTGGAGAGGGCGATGCGCCAAGAAGGAAGACAGAGACAGAGATTGCTAGCTGCGGCCCTCAAGACAGCAGAGAAGCTTTCCGATAGAGACCTTAGCTGTGGATATTATCATTATCTCCAATCTCAAGTTTTTAGTCATCTTGCCGATTATAAAAAGAGTTTTGAAGAGGCTGTCATGGCCAAGGAGTTAGGCCTGCCCACAGAAGAGATTCTCCGTGATAATGATCTTCAGATAGTTTTCTGTTACAGGAAACTCAAGGAGGAACTTTCCTCTGAAGAGTGGCAGGATTTCCATTCTAGATACATGAAATGGATAAAGAAATGGAATTGGCAAGATCCAGAGACTCCAGCTTGGAAGAAGGAGGCCAGGCATGCTGCCGACGATAAAGTGGGATGAAGACAAGGTCATTATGGTTGACCAGAGAAAATTGCCGGCAGAAGAAGTCTACGTGGAATGCCGGGATACTGATCAGGTGGCTGAAGCCATTGAAAAGATGGTGATCAGGGGAGCGCCTGCAATCGGAGTGGCTGCAGCATTCGGTGTGGCTCTGGGCTTGATGAGGATTGAGAGTGAGGGAAATCTAGATGAAGAATTTCAACGAATCTATAACCGCCTGGAGAAGACAAGACCCACTGCCCGCAATCTGTTCTGGGCTCTTGAGAGAATGAAAAGAATATTCGAGACAAACAGGAGCTTGACGCTGTCCCAACTTAAAGAGAAATTAATCCAGGAAGCTCTGAACATAGAGGAGGAAGATATTGAGACGAACAGGAAGATCGGTTTCTGCGGAAAAGAACTGATCGGGGATGGTCAATCTGTCCTGACCCATTGCAATGCCGGCGCCCTAGCAACAGCCGGATACGGCACTGCATTGGGAGTTATACGGGCAGCATTCCATGAAGGCAAAAAGATTTGTGTATTTGCTGATGAGACAAGGCCTTTTCTTCAAGGGGCGAGGTTGACCTGCTGGGAACTCCATGAAGAAAATATTCCTGTGGTCTTAATTACTGATAATATGGCTGGCTATTTCATGCAGAACGGAGAGATATCCCTGGTGATTACGGGTGCGGATAGAATTGCCCGAAATGGTGATGCTGCCAATAAAATCGGGACATACTCTCTGGCTGTTTTGGCTAAAGAGCATGGTATTCCATTCTATGTGGCTGCGCCTTTTAACACCATAGACCTTAGCCTGGAGGAAGGGAGCGGGATTCCCATTGAAGAGAGAGACCCGATAGAAGTAAGAGAAGTCGGTGGAAAGTGCCTTACTCTCCCCGATATAAAAGTCAAAAATCCTGCTTTTGATGTGACACCCGCCAAATACATTTCTGCCATCATCACAGAAAAAGGAATAGCAAGACCTCCTTATGGGGAAAGTCTGGAAGAACTAGGTAAAAAGAAATAGCAATAAAATTGTTGAGCTCCCTTTTTTGCTGGCAATGGCATTTCTTTATATAACACCATGAAGGAGCCATAATAAGAAAAATGAATAGAAAAAAGACTGGCGGGCTTTCATCAATGCATATCTTAGGGATTGAGACTTCTTGCGATGAAACGGCCGCATCGGTTGTGAGGGGCGATTTTAAAATCCTGAGTAATGTAGTCTTGTCCCAGGATGAGATCCATGCCCCTTTTGGTGGAGTCGTACCTGAATTGGCTTCTCGCCAGCATCTTACCTTAATCGGCTATGTTGTCGATGAGAGCTTGAACCGCGCCAAGATGAAACTCGACGAGATCGATGTCTATGCGGTCACCCAGGGCCCTGGATTGATCGGTTCTCTTCTTGTGGGTCTCTCCTTTGCGAAGGGGCTGACTTACTATTTTGAAAAGCCATTGATAGGGATTGACCATCTTGAAGCCCATATTCATTCTGCTCTGCTTGATGCTCGAAACATTCCGTTTCCTGCTCTAGCCCTTGTGGTTTCCGGGGGGCATACTTCTCTTTTTTTTATGAAGAAAAAACTTAACCTCGAGCTAATCGGAAAGACAAGAGACGATGCTGCTGGTGAAGCACTGGACAAGATAGCGAAATTCCTTCATTTGGGATATCCCGGTGGGCCGATTATCGATAAACTTGCTGAAAAAGGTAATCCTCAGAAGTTTGCTTTTGGTTTACCTCATATGACTGATAGAAGTCTCGATTTCAGTTTCAGCGGTCTAAAGACAGCTGCTCTTAAAAAGATCAAAGAATTTGAGATTACAAAGAGCCATCCCGATTTTATCGACTTCCTAGCGAGTTTTGAAAAAGCCATTATCCGGGCCCTTCTGGCCAATATGGCTCAAGCCATTAAAGTCTACAAACCGAAGTCTTTGATTCTTTGTGGGGGAGTGGCCAGGAACAAAAAGCTCAGACAACAATTCACAGTATTTGCTCAGGAACACCACTTAGATTGTTTTATCCCTTCCCCTGAGTTCTGCACCGATAACGCAGCGATGGTGGCAATTCTGGCCATGGAGAAACTGAGAAGCGGAGAAAAGCCGTCTTTTGAGCTGGATATAAATGCCTATCCTCGAAACATCGGGGTCAGGCTTTGAAAACCTAGGCATCGGGGTCAGACCTTTATAAGTTTTATAACAGAAACATATTTGTCATTCCTGCGCAAGCAGGAATCCAGAAAGTAGACAGTCCTGGATTCCCATGGAGCCTGTGCCCACGAAAGTGGGTATGGGAATGACCAAAAGGGTTGTGAAAATTATGAAAGCCTGACCCCATTTTGAACTATTGGTGTGGGTTATTCGTATTATTTGTATGGAACACTGCAAGTGAGATAGAAAATAGAATAAAGAGGAAAATTCTACAATTTTTCCGCCCAATTTTTAATCAGGAGGACCGAAGTGAGATTTAAAGCGATTATAATTACAATCTTTATTTTAGCCCTTTTTTTCAAGCCCTCTATTTGTCAAGAAAATGAGGTGTTGTCTCTTTCTTTGGAGGACTGTATTGTCAAAGCCATGAAGGATAATCTCAAGATAGCTGTAGAGGTTTACAACCCTGAACTGGCTGATGTATCCCTGACCAAAGCCAAAGAGCTTTTCATGCCTCGCCTTGACCTAGGATTCGGAAGCCAGCGGAGTAGAAATCCTTCCTCATGGTGGATCGAGGCGATCGATGTTGTTACCACCAAGTATATGGATTACTCTGCTTCCCTTGTTCAGCAAATACCCACTGGAGGAAACGTTTCTCTCTCCTTGACCAGCTTAAAGTCAGACACAAACCAGGGCTTTCAGACTATAAATCCCCTCTATAGAAGCACTTTACGCTTCAATTTCACCCAACCTCTCTTGAAGGGCTTCGGCTTCAAAGTCGGCAGGAAAGAGATCATCATAGCTCAGAACAATCTGGATATCTCCAACAGCCAGTTAAAATCGGTCCTCATAGACACAATCTACCTTGTGCAGGAAGCGTATTGGAATCTCGTCTACTCCATTGAAAATTATAAAGTAAAGCAGCAGTCTTTGCAGCTAGCGCGGGATCTTTTGACCAAGAATAAAAAGGAGGTAGAAGTCGGCAAGTTGGCGCCTATAGAAATCTTGAATGCTGAAGCCGTGGTGGCTTCTCGGGAAGCTGACATCCTTCAGGCAGAGGCTTTGATCAGGAGGGGTGAGGATGTGCTCAAGAACTTGATCAACCTCCCGAGAGAAGGAGAGATCGAACCTAGGAAGATTGTTCCTTTGGACAAGCCAAGCTTTGTTAAGAAGGAAATTTCTTTGGATGAAGCATTGAGGGAAGCTTTCAAGAAGCGCCCTGATTTAAACATGAAAAAGAAAGAAATGGAGACAAAGGGATTCAACCTAAGCTTGGCCAAGAATCAGATGCTTCCCGGCCTTGATCTGCAGTTGTCTTATTGGAGCCCCGGCATATCCGGAGATAGAATTCTCTATTTAGAGGATAATCCTTTTCTAGGGGTGATAATTGGGAAGGAAAAGGGGGGTGCTTCAGATTCTCTCAGTGATGCTCTTAAACTTCGCTATAATAATTGGCAGGTGGCCCTGACTCTTTCTATCCCACTCAGCAATTTTATGACGAGAGCCGATTATGCAAGGGCCCGGATGGAGTTGGAAAAGAGCCAACTAGAAATAAAGAACCTTGAGAGACAGGTGTTATTAGAAGTGAAGAATGCCGTGAGAGATGTTGAAACAAATTTCAAGCGTGTTGAGGCCTATCGTCTGGCACGGGAACTGGCTGAGAAGAGGCTGGAAGCCGAGGTGAAAAAATTAAACGTAGGACTCACTACTAACTATTTTGTGCTTGAATATCAAGAAGCATCGTCAGATGCCAGGTCAATGGAACTTAAAGCCTTAGTTGACTATAATCTTGCCTGGGCGAGGTTAGAAAAAGCTTTGGGTGTAAGCCTAGAGCAGAGAAAGGGGTCGCATCTCAACATTTGACATTTATAATTACAGGATTAAATAAGGCAAACAATGATTCTGAACGGATTTTTATAAAAGAAAAATATTATTCTTTAAGCACTCTTCTATCATCTCATCCGGCCAAATGCTCACCTGGACTTCCCCGATATGGGCTTTTTTCAGGAAAAACATACAGAGCCTTGACTGCCCAATACCGCCACCAATCGAGAGCGGTAATTCCCCCTTTAGTAATTTTTGATGGAAGAACAATTCCTTTCGTTCTGTTGTTCCGGTCATTTCCAGTTGTCTATCCAGCACATGTTGATCTACTCGGATACCCATCGAAGAAATCTCAAAGGCCTTTTCTAATACAGGATACCAAGCAATGATATCTCCATTCAGGCCTGGGCCCTTTTCTGTGGGTGTCGTCCAATCATCATAATCAGGGGCTCTGCCATCATGGGGCTTCCCATTTTTTAAGGGAGCTCCGATTCCTAAGATAAAAACCGCACCATACTCATTGCAAATAGCATTTTCTCTTTCTGTGGGAGTTAACTCTGGGTGTCTTTTTTCTAGCTCTTCTGAATGAACAAAGAAGATCTCGTCAGGAAGAACAGGTTTGATCTTAGGATAGTGTTTATATATAAAATATTCTGTTTTTTTCATTACACGATAAATTTTTTTAACGATACATTTTAAAAACGCTAAATTTCTCTCCTCCTTTGAAATGACATTTTCCCAATCCCATTGATCGACATAGAGAGAATGTAAATTGTCAAGAATCTCATCAGGTCGAATGGCGTTCATATCCGTATATATACCTTCACCTAAGCTGATTTTTAGATTTGCAAGGGTTAACCTTTTCCATTTGGCCAGTGACTGCACAATCTCAGCCTCGGTACTGCTCATATTCTTTATATTGAAAGAGATCGGTCGTTCCACTCCGTTTAGATTGTCATTAATACCGGTTCCTGCTTTGACAAATAAAGGAGCTGTGACTCGTCTTAAATTCAATGCTTTTGCCAGATTTTGCTGGAAAAAATCTTTGATTATTTTTATCGCTTTCTCTGTCTCTTTAACATCCAGTATGGATCGATAATTTTTTGAAACTAATAAATTTTTTGTCATTATTTTCCTCCATGATTATTTTAGCGGGAATTTTGGTAAGAGTTTGACTATATTATTGAGCGGCAGGAACCGCCCAATTACTATAAATGTTATTGATTACAAGAATATTGGTTTCGGAAACAAGGGAATCTTTCCTCTTAAGCATAACTTAATTATAACTAAAGCTTTTCTACTGTCAAGCGCATGAAATCTCTATGACAACGTGACAACGGGGTCAGGCTTGAATAACTTTCTGGTCATTCCTGCAAAAGCAGAAATCCAGAAAGTGAATAGTCTTGGATTCCTGCTTTTGCAGGAATGACATTTTTTTCAACCCCGATGCAACCTAAATAAAAATTCAAGTTATTCAAGCCTGACC
>CAZSPM010000074.1:0-7438 GCA_964608785.1 uncultured Eubacteriales bacterium | reverse complement strand
TAATAGAACAGGAGAGGAAAATGAGAAAAATATTATTGGCTGCGTTTGTATTCACTTTTTCACTTCTATTGGCGATTAACGCATTCGGACAGGCCGGTTTTTTTCTGGGGGTTCAGGCAGGTTACTCAGCTCAGAAGCCAAGCCTTAAAGATATCGAGTTCAACACGAATACAACCTTTCTATACGGAGTAAGAGCAGGAGTAAAGATTATGATGATTGCTGTTGAGGTAAACTATTTCCAGGCTGCCCACAACCTGGAGCTTAAAGAATTGGCGACATTTGAATGGGGAGAGCGTGAGATTGATTACAGCTACGTTGGTCTGAATTTAAAATATTTTTTCCCCCTCGCTGTGCTGCATCCTTATCTCACTTTTGGTTATGGATACTATACTGCGGACATTCGCAATATCGATGAAGATAAGGAAAGAGGATTCAACCTGGGACTTGGCTTGGAATTGATGATGGGCGGGAAATTTTCTCTCTTGGCTGAAGGCAAATATCATCATGCAAACCTTGACATCGACGAGAGAGAACTCAAACTTGGGGATTTCACCTTCAGCGTAGGAGCGAATATCTACTTTTAGTTTGCTCGACTATGGGCAAGTGTATCAATTGTGGAAAAGAGACGAGGCTTATCTCTGAATTTTTAGGGTTATGCCGCGACTGTATTCTTCACGATTTTCAAAGTCTTGAACCTCATATCCATAAGGTCCATCAAACCTCAAGAGATGTCTTTGAGCTTCCTCCTTCACCCCCTCAAGATGAGGGAGGAATTACGTGCAATTATTGTTTCAATAAGTGCCAGTTAGCAAAGGGTTCGACGGGATTTTGTGGAGTGAGGGAAAATAGAGAAGGAAAGAAAATCAGCCCTTCTCCTGATCAGGGGTATCTTTCCTGGTACCATGATCCTTTGCCCACGAATTGTGTAGGGGATTGGATTTGTCCGGGAGGAACGGGAGCTGGTTATCCTGATTATGCCTATTCCAGGGGGGCTGAATACGGCTATAAAAATCTGGCTGTTTTCTACCATGGATGCACATTCAACTGCCTTTTCTGTCAGAATTGGCATTACAGGGAAGCTCTCAAGGCCAAAAAGCCACGACTGTCGCAGGAATTGGTCGATGCCATAGACACAAAAACTTCCTGTGTATGCTTTTTTGGAGGAGATCCCTCGCTCCAAATTCTCCATTCCATCCGTACAGCGCACCTTGCCTTAGCTCGGAAAGACAAAAAAATATTGAGGTTTTGCTGGGAGACCAATGGAACGATGAACAGTCGATTCTTGGAAGAGATTCTGCGCATTGCTTTAGAGACAGGAGGCTGCGTGAAGTTTGATCTAAAAGCATACAATCCTGGCATAAATATCGCTTTGAGCAGTCGGACGAACCAACAGAGTCTCAGAAATTTTGAGCTGGCTGCGAAATGGATAGCAAAGAGAAAGGAACCTCCCTTGGTAGTAGCCAGCACTCTTCTTGTTCCCGGTTATATTGATCGGGAAGAGGTCTATCAGGTTGCCAGATTTATTGCTTCTCTTAATCCTGAGATTCCTTATTCTCTCCTTGGTTTTTATCCGCATTTTTATTTTAAAGACCTGCCCCTCACATCTCGCCAACATGCAGAAGAATGCAGGGAAGCAGCCCTAGAAACAGGCCTCAAAAGGGTAAAAATAGGAAACATCCATCTCCTGGGTAAGGATTATTGATCATGCAGACCAGGCTGAATAAGTTTCTCTCTCAAACAGGAGTAGCCTCAAGAAGAGAATCGGATAAAATGATTGCTGAAGGAAGGGTGACGGTTAATGGCGAAGTCATCCAGGTCTTAGGCTATAAGATAGATGATGCCAAGGATAAAGTTGAGGCTGATGGGAAAAGAGTCAAGAAAGATGAAAATCTCATCTGTCTAATGTTGAATAAGCCTTCAGGGTATCTCGTAACTCTCAAGGATCCCTTCCATAGGCCTACGATAAAAGACCTTCTCCCTAAGTTGAAAAAGAAGGTGTTTCCTGTAGGAAGACTGGATTATGACAGTGAAGGTCTTATTCTCTTGATGAACGATGGGGAACTGGCCTATCGCTTGACCCATCCTCGGTTTAAAATCAAAAAGACTTATTTGGTAAAAGTGACGGGCAGCCCTGATCCCGCGAATCTTTCCAGGCTGGAGAGAGGAATTTTCCTGGATGGTAGAAAAACAGCTCCAGCAAAAGTCTCGCGTCTCTCGGATAGCACGAAGAGGAGTTTTCTCCGGGTCGAGATCTATGAGGGCAGAAAGAGGGAAATCAAAAGGATGTGCGAGGCTATAGGCCACAGGGTGCTTAAAATCAAAAGGACTGGTTTTGCTGGATTATCATTGGGCAAGCTTACAAAAGGAAATTACCGTTTTCTGCGACAGAGAGAGATCGATAATTTAAAAAAACAGGTAAAATTATAATCCCTCTTAGTTATCCTGGATAATTCATAATAACTACCGATCCCACTATTTGTTTTGAGCGAGTTTGACATCAATCCAGAAGGAATGTTTTTTAGGGGTGCCCCTGGAAGATTTTCCTGGTTTTGGAGCGGAGGATTGACCTCTGCCGCTGACTATCACGCTGCCGGATCTGCTTTCGCGATCAATTCCGCGACCTGACTCAGCTCTAGCCTTGGCACCCATCGCCTTCCTCATTTTATCCGTTATTCCTCCCCATTCAAAACCGATCTTGACTGTGTGTCCAGGTTCAGCACCGATTCCTAGGGGAGAGATTTCAGACTTGGCGAGGGGCACCCTGAATTCATAGATGATTTCTTTATCCTTTCTGCTTATCTTGAAACCCGGTTTCAGTGTGCCAGGGGATTGGGTTGCTTTAGAAATTTCTTTGCCTTTTTTTTCCACCCTTTCAGCCATATAAACGATAAAGGCAGGCTTTGCATAGATCGCCTGTCTTTGTTCTTCTGTCAAGGCTTCACCCCGTCTTTCCAGATAGGCAATGAGCTCGTCAGGACCGACCTGTTTTCTAATGAAATGAAAGGCGTGGTCCTTCTTCTTTTTTCCTTCTGTGTTAAAATACAAGGTGAAGCCTGTAGCGTTGATTGTGCTCAGGTACTTCGGGTCTTTAAAGACAAAAAGCACATACAGATTTTGAGCGTTATTCCTGATCGCATAATCCACTTTCACTTTTTTTTCAGAAGTCAACACAATCTCTTTCCAATCGTCATCCAGGCCGTCAATAGTGGGAGGTTGAGCCGCCCATTTGCTTTCAACTGACTTGTCTTTGGAAAATCCTATCGTGGTTATGATGAGCATGAAGATAACCAGTGAAATATGTGTCATAAGTTTTTTTGTGTTCATTTTATCCTCCTCAAGACGACACAAAATTATATATCAAACAAGTTTTTTTTTCAAAATTTCTCAAATTGACATGCCTTTTTTCTTGATATATAATTCTTCTAGGCCTAATTATTATCAGTAAGAGCAGGAAAATTAGTAATCTAAAAGATTTTTTTCTTTCTCAAAAGGAGGGAAAAATGAGTTTCCAAAAAAAATGGATTGTCATTCTCGTTCTTCTCTGCCTGAGTGCTTGTTCGATAAAACTTCTTCCTTCCAAGGATAAATGGTATACCATGCATTACATCATCATGCAGGAATTTGAATGGAAAGTTTATAAAGAACTTTCGCCGGCAGGGAGGGAGCAGTTCCAGGTCCTCTTTTGGGAAGTCAGAGATCCAATGGCTCAGGAGATATTTTCAACTAGATTGGACTATGTGATGAAAAATTTCAAAAAGGAAAGCTCCAGCCGACCTTGGGCCACTGATAGGGGAAGAATCTATCTCCTCAATGGCAACCCTGTTGAGATTCGCTATGTTGATAATACTAACTTAGGTGGTCGCACAATAGTATCATCAGATACGGCAGCGGCTACAGGAGCTGGAAGAAATGTCAACCGATCCAAAGAAGATATAGATGCAAGGATGTCAGAGCTCTGGGTTTATCCTTACAGGGGTAATTTCATCACCTATCAGTTCAATTTTGTACAACCCAAGTCAATGAAACAAAACATCAATATGTCCGATAGTCAGTATCGAGGAGAGTTAGAACTCTATAGTAGAGTAATGATATACAGAATTATCGATATGGAAGGATACTTGGAGCGGCTGGAAGAGTTGAAAAAAATCAAATAAATTTGATTCTCTTCATTCAGTATGGGCTTTTTTCATATTATTTTGCGTTATCGCAAAAAGTAAATTCCTATCCTTCTCTTGTCCAAAAAAGCGATAGGAGTTGACACAGAGCAGATTGCGCCACCAACAGTTGTCATAAGCCCGAGATAGAGGGAAAAGGAAAGATAGTCTCTTCTTTTATAATATATAAGGAGAGGAAATGGAAAGACGCAATCTAGAAAAATTTTCAGCCTGGGCAGTTGTAGCCGTTTTCTTGAGTTTAAGCGCGGTTCTTTGGGCCCAGGAGGAATTTCAGGCAAGACTCCTCCCAGGGCTCGGACCGGGTTCACAAAAAGCGAGAAAACTTATGATCTCTGTCGAGAGTTACACAAGTACCAAGGAAGTTTTAGAGCTAAATGAGATCTTCAACAAGGGAGGCTACGAACAATTTATGAGCGCTTTCCGTGGAATGATCAAAGGATTTGTCCGTCCAACTGGTGGCCGCGGCAAGAAGATTTTCCTCCATGCTGCGCAGAACATCCATGCAGATAAAGGGAGGAAGATCTTGCTTGTTACCGAAAGCCAAAGCTGGAGCCTGGATACCATTCAAAGATTTAATAGTAAATATCCTTTTTTGGTCATTGAGCTCAATCTTGACAACAAAGGGAAAGGAAAGGGAAAAATATACTTACAAGCCGATATCCGGTTAACCGGGCATGGGATCATAGAAATGGTGTCTTATGACTCGCCTCCCAAGCCACTTTTTGGAGTCAGGGTGCTAAAATAATATGCGTTCTTATTGCTTCTGAGGATGATGAGGACAAAATTACTTTTTGCGACAGTGGCTTTATTACTAGTGTTAAACTTTTTCCTTCAAGGAATCCACTCAGAAGTTCAGGTCAAAAAGGATCAGACTTCACTTCAATATGAAGTTGCGGTGACTTTAAAATTGGTCCAGATCTATGTAACCGATAAAAAAGGAAATCCTGTTGTGGATTTAAAGAAAGAGGATTTTCTCATCTATGATAATGGAAAAAACCAATCGATCACAGAATTTGAAAAGCATATCCTTCACCTCCCTCCTTCCATGGCTGAGGTCCAGCCTGAGAAAGCCCAAGAAAGCAAGCCCACAGCACCTAAAGAATTGATGAGCCGCAAATTTTTTCTATTTTTTGACTTTGCCTTTAACAATGCTAAGGGAGTCTTAAAGGCGAAAAGAGCCGCTCTCCACTTCATCGACACCAAACTCAAACCGTCTGATGAAGTCGCAGTGCTTTCTTATTCCACTATCAAGAGCCTAAAACTTCATGAATACTTAACAGCCGACCATGCAAAAGTCCGGCAAATTGTGGAATCATTCGGGATGAAGAATATTGCGGGGAGAGCAGAAAGCTTTGAAGAGGAATATTGGCGTAAAGCCACACTAGAGAATCCCTTAGATGCGAGCAAGGACGGAAAGGTTAGGGAGGGTTGGCAAAAGGAAGGCGTCGCATCAGAGCCGTTGACAGCAGGGGACGCCAGCCCTGGATTTACAAAATTTGCCGATCAATTCAACAGCCGTATCCACGCATTATCTTTTATCAAAAAAATAGGCGATTTGGCTAAAGCCCTGAGATACATACCTGGTTATAAACATCTCATTCTTTTTTCTTCTGGGATTCCCTATTCCCTTATCTATGGTATTCAAAATCCTTCTGGTACATTTTCCAGAGAAGATTGGGGAGCGCCCTTGCTGCGCCAAAGTTACGAAGAAATGCTCAAAGAGTTAGCCGCTTCAAACAGCACAGTCTACACCATAGATACCGAGGACCTAGGACAAACGATTGCTGTAAATTCAAGGGTAAGGGGAGGTTTCACGCTGCAGACAATGGCGAGTTCAACGGGCGGAAAATACTTCGGCGGTATTAATAAGTACGAAAGTCACTTGGAGAAGATTCAAAATCTCACGGGGTGTTATTATGTTCTGGGATACTATATCAATGAAAAATGGGATGGGGAGTACCATAAGATAAAAGTCAAAGTCAATCGTCCTGGTTGTAGGGTTCATGCCCAGAAAGGATACTTCAATCCCGAGCCTTTTAGCAAATACAACAAACTTGAGAAGATGCTGCATCTCGTTGATCTGGCTCTGAGTGAAAGGCCTCTTTTCCAGACACCCGTTCGTTTTCCTCTGGCGGCCTTGCCTTGCTTAGTCAAAGGCAAGCTAAACCTGGCTGTGTTTTCGAAAATACCCATGGAAAAAATTCTAGAGTTCTCTGGAAAAGATGTCGAGATCGTGAACATTATTTTTGATAAAGAGAACAACATTGTTAAGATCGAAAGAAAGAGAATGGATTTTTCAAAGTTGCCGGAAGGAAATATTTATTATTCCACTTTGTTGTCTCTTGATCCAGGCGATTATAAATGTCGTCTTGTCATAAGAAACCTGGAAACAGGAAGAGGAGCGGTGGCTTCATCAAAAGCTAAAGTTTCCAAGGATTCAGATTATGGTATCAAACTCTATCCCCCTTTATTGCTAAAACCAGAACAGGGGGCGCTCTATTTGAAAAACCCATCTGCTGTTTATCCTTTCGATAAGACTCAGTATTCTCCGCTTTTTGAGGGATTGGATCGAGGAACGAATAGTGTATTGGCTGTCGTAAGATGTTCATTCTCCGGTATCCAGCAGCCAGATATTAAGCTCTCCGCAAATCTTATTCACCATTTAACTGATACTGGAAAAAAGATCCCTGTAGCCGTCTCTATCCTCAATAGGTTCAGAGAGGATGACAATGAGATATATTTAATAGAGCTTCAAACTGGAGATTTACAGTCAGGAGAATATTTTTTCTATCTTTTTGCAAGTGACATACAAACCAAATCACGTTCTCGCGTAAATACTGCTTTTAAGATTAAATAAAAAAGTCTCCTTCCAGTAGATAGAATCATCTTACAGATTTTGAGAGAAAATAGGGACACGCAGTTAGAGGCATAATAGTTCACCAATTCCCCTTTTGCTGACATCAGCCGGCGTTTAGACGTTCCCTAGCTGAGTAAAAATGAAATGCAATAAGCTGATCAGATGAGAATCTTTGTTGCATGATTGAAGTAAGAAGAGGAGAGTTCACGAAGCTTCGAGGTTTTTCGAAACGCTTAATTATTTTTTACCTCGGAAATGAGTCGATCCAGTTCTTGTTGAGCATCTGGAGAGAGCTGATGATAAAAATTCTTTTTGTATAGATTCAGATATTTCAGAGCTTCTTTTTTTTGGCCAAGTTGTCGAAAGGCAAAACGGCGATGGACGGCTTGTCGGGCAGCGGGAAGGC
>CAZSPM010000073.1:0-7500 GCA_964608785.1 uncultured Eubacteriales bacterium | reverse complement strand
ATCTTAGTGACTGACAGTATCTTTCTCATTTTCCTTACCTACCTTATCGATGAAAATGGCGTTCAATGTCGGTTCCTTAATCTCAAATTTATTGATGCCGATCTTTCCCACAAGTTTGGGAAGGAGCTCCTTGGGATCGGCCTGTTCTTTCAGCCTGATCTCCATGAATTTCCCGTAATCGTCGATTTTTTCAACCTCAGGGAAGCCTTGGATAAAGCCTGCTTCTCCTTCATAATCCAGGATGACTGTATTTTTTCCGTATTGCTTCTTGATCTGGCTCAAATTTCCTTCCAATACTCTCTCCGCTTTATTTATGAGGCAGATATTGTCACAGATCATTTCGACCTGCTCCATTCGGTGCGTGGAAAAGATGATTGTTCCTCCCACCTCCTTCATCTCCAGCATGATATCCTTCAGGAGTTTTGTGTTCACAGGGTCTAATCCTGCGAAGGGCTCATCGAGAATGATCAGCTCAGGCTTATGAATGACGGTGACGATGAACTGAAGCTTTTGCTGCATACCGCGGGAAAGCTCTTCGACTTTTTTGCTTTTCCAGTCGGAAAGATCGAATCTCTTAAGCCAGAAATCAATCTCCCCGCGAGCCTTTGTTCCTGTAAGCCCTTTTATTTCGGCCAGGAAAAGAAGAAGCTCCCCAACCTTCATTTTGGGATAGAGCCCTCTATCTTCGGGAAGATAGCCTATCCTTTCTTTCATCCTCTCATCCATCTTCTGGTTGAGAACTTGGATAGAACCTTCATCGGGAATGATGATATTCATCACCATGCGGATTGTAGTCGTCTTTCCCGCGCCGTTTGGACCCAGAAGACCATATATAGAACCTTGGGGAATCTTGAAAGAGAGTTTTATCACGGCATGAAAATCGCCGAACCTTTTGGAAATGCCATCAATCTCCAGAGCATTCATCTTACGTTCCTTTCAAAATATGATATGTCAAGGGGGCACGAAGCGAAGCGCGTAAAATGGGGCCTGTCCCTTTGAAAAAAGGGGCTTGTCCCTTTGAAAAAAGGGAACAGTCCCCTTTTTTCTGTCCCATTTGTTCATGAGTTTTTAATATACTTAATCTCGCTTGAAAATTCTATACTTAAAATTTCTTTTACTTTCTGTTATATTCTTATCCAAATTATAAAAATTACTTATTAAATAGGAAAAGGAGTAAAAATGAAAAAAAGAACATATGTTCTGATCATATTCTTAGTCTTCTTCTTTCTGCTCCTGGCTACGATTGTCTCCTTTATCTATTACGAGATAGGAAGACCTCCCACTGTAAAAGCTCATTCTTATCTGGAACTCAAACTTTCAGGTGAAATTCAAGAGAGACACATGCCTAGCTTTCCCATGGATCTTTTCACGCAAAAACCTCTATCTATGTATGATATATGGATGAACATCCGGAAAGCAAAGGTGGACAAGCGTATTAAATGCATTGTTCTACGGCTCGGATATCTCGGGTGTGATTGGGGGAAAATAGAGGAGATCAGAGCAGCTATCCTGGATTTCAGAAAATCAGGTAAAAAAGCTTATGCGTATATAGATGAAGCACCTGATTTTGACAAGGAGTATTACCTCGCGACCGCTTGCGACCAGATCATCCTCTATCCTCTGGGGTGGCTGGGGATTAACGGCATTGGAGGTCACGTTCCATTCTTCAAAAATACCTTGGATAAATTGGGCATTGAGGCCGAGTTCGAACACGTAGAAGAGTATAAAACGGCCTACAACATGTTCACGGAAGATAAATTCACGCCTGCGCATAAAAGAATGATGGAATCCATCTATGGCGATCTCTTTTCCCACTATGTAAAAGGAGTGGCGGAAGCCAGAGGAAAAAGCGAAGAAGAAATAAGGGAGCTGATTGATCAGGGCTTCTACCATGGAGAAAGTGCCTTAAAAGCTGGACTGGTGGATGACCTGCTTTTTGAGGACGAACTTGAGGAGCTCCTTAAAGAGGATGGAAAAAGACTATACAGGATTACCCATCAGCGGTACTTGAAGATCAAACCTTCCTCTTTAAGACTGAATAGAGGAAAAAAAATTGCCCTTATTTACGGCATGGGGATCATTCACAGCGGCGAAAGCCTTCCTCAAACGATGGGAGGCACCACTGTATCCCGCTGGTTAAGAATGGCTCGCAAAGACAAATCCATTGCGGCTGTAGTTTTTCGAGTGGACAGCCCTGGAGGGTCGGCTGTAGCATCGGATGTTATCTGGAGGGAAGTCTTTCTAACCAAGAAAGAAAAACCCGTTGTCATATCCATGTCAGATGTGGCCGGCTCTGGTGGATACTGGGTCTCAACGGCCGCCCATAAAATAATAGCCCAACCTCAAACCATTACAGGCTCCATAGGAGTTATCTCAGGCAAATTCAATATGTCCAAGCTCTATAAAAAATTGGGAATCACAAGCGAAAAACTCACTTATGGTAAAAAATCAGATATTTATTCGACCTTCAGAAGCTTTACACCTGAGGAAAGACGCCAGATCAAAGATGAAATCCTGTGGATTTATGACCAATTCCTGACTAAAGTCGCCGAGGGAAGAAACATGACAAAAGAGGATGTTGACAAAATAGGGAAAGGCCGAGTGTGGACCGGCACCCAAGCCAAAGAACAGGGCCTAGTGGATGAAATCGGTGGTCTCTCACATGCGCTAGAGCTGGCAAAAGAACTGGCAGGTATTCCTTCTGAAAAGAGTGTGAAACTCGTTGTCTGGCCAAAGAAGGTGTCTTTCCTTAGTACGCTTTTCGGGAGAGGGGATGCCCGTTCAAAACTTGATTTAAAACCAGACCTCCAAAAAATCCTCTCTTCTCTTGAGCTCCTGGAAAGAGAGAGAGCATTAGCAGTCATGCCCTTCTGGTTTGCGCCGAAATAATCAATACAATTAATGGGGTCAGGTCTTGTTTTTTGGTTTTTTATAGGCAAATAACCATCTCTTCTTGTTCCTTGATTCTTTTAGGCGAAGACAGAAGAGCATCAAAGGACACGGCCTACATAGTAAAAGCAAAAAACAAGACCTGACCCCATTAACTGTTTTAATAGGCGTAGGAGGAGGGGCAGATTGACCTGAATTCACAAAAACTACAGTTATGCCAATCCGGCTTCGCGACATAATTGTGATTACGTATCCCCGTTTCCGCTTCTTTTATTTTTTCAACCGCCTTATCGAGCTCTTTTTCTTTTTTTTGAGCATGGCCAATAATATCTGATTCGAGAAAATAGAGCTGAGTCTCCACAAGCGGTTCTTTCTGCGTCTTACGAAAGGAGAGGGCATACAAATCCATCTGAAGACTGTCTTTTGTCTTCTTATCCGCCTCTTTCTGGCCTTTGACCTCGGTCGCCTTGAAATCTATAATAACAGCTCCTTGTTCGGTGGAATCAACCCGATCCCACCGACCGATGAATTTAATACCATCCGACTGCCACTTGAAATTTTTTTCAAGAAACTGAGGTCGTTGCCTTGAATTTTCTTCACGCTGGTGAAAAAGTCTGAGAGCTCGCTCGCCGGCTTTCTTTCTCATCTCCTCGTGTTCTCGACTGAGGAATCCTTCGTTGATCCATTGGTTTTCGAACTCCTTAATGAGTCCCTTTTCGGTTATCTTCTTTCCCGACATTCTGTTTTTTAGGTAAAAATAGATCACATTATGAAGCACGCGGCCAAAAACAAGAGTATGATGAGGGAGAACTGGAATTTTCATGATATGCCTGAATCTATACTTGAGCGGGCATGTGAGATAATCACCCACTCGGAAATAACTCAGAGTCAATAGGCCTTCCTCCTTTACTTTGGGCTGAACAGCGGGTTGGTCTGCCGGAGGGGCATACATCTTGATTTCTTCTACCGCGGATGTTCTGAGAACCTCATCAGGGCGTCCTGGAATGTCTAAAGCTTCTAGAACAAATGGACTGACTTTCTTCAGTCTTTTGAGGCCATAATCCCGGGCAAAGGTTAAATAGAGGGATTCCTTCGCCCTTGTCATTCCCACATAAAAAAGTCTTCTTTCTTCTTGATAATAGCTCTCTCCTTCAGGAAGCGTCTCCTTTAAAATCTCATCCGGAATAGGAATTTTCTCTCGCCTCTCGCGGCCTGGAAATCTGTCGGAAATCAGGCTGACCAAGAAGACCACCGGAAACTCAAGTCCTTTTGCCTTGTGAACAGTAAGCACATTCACCGCATCTTCCTCCAACTCTGCCTCAGCCGAGGCCGGATTATCCCCGACTTGCTGGAGAAGGTCCAGGTGCTGGGCGAAAGAATAGATGGAGTCATCCTCTGTGAGTTCGGAGAAATTTTTCACTTTATCAAAGAAAATACGGATGTTCTTGATTTTCAGCTCAGCCTGGATGCTTCTCTCTTCGATTAGCGCTTTTAAATAACCGGTTTTTTCAATAAAAGAATAGACAACATAGCCTGCATTCCTTGAGCTCGAAAGCTCGACAAAATACAGCAAATCCTCGATAAGTCCCTTGATTTTTGCCTCTGTGGACTCAGAAATTTTGACAGGACTCTGGCCTTCACAGATTCTCTTTAAAACTTTATGGAGAGGAAGGTTTTTCTTATGAGCATAGTTTGAAATCACTGTTAGGTCATAGAGATCTGTTTTATAGACTTCAGAACGCGCAAGGTAAAAGAGGCTGCGGCTATCCTCAAAATCAGTTAACGACTTTATGAAAGAAATGAGGATTTTCACCTCTTCCTGAGAGTAAAGCCCCCGGCTTCCAGAGAACCGGAAGGGAATCTCCTTCATGTTCAATGCCCTGAGGAAAGGATCTGCATCCGCATTCCGCCTGACAAGGATAGCTATATCGCCATGACTATGCCCTTGTTTAACCTTTTCCAGAACGGTCTCAGCCACTTTATCCGCTTCATGCGAGAACACATCAAACTGGAGCAAATGTATGCTTTTTTCCTTACTCTCTATAGAAGATTTGAGTGTTTTGTCTATGTCGAATCTATGCTCTAGACGATTGGGATTATTATGCTGAATGAGTTTATAGGCAGAGTCAAGGATGGCTTGAGTTGAACGGTAATTTTGAGTCAGAACAATTTGCTTGGCTTCCGGATAGACTCCCTGAAAGTTGAGGATGTTGCTTAAAGATGCCCCTCTGAAACGGAAAATACTCTGGTCATCATCTCCACATACGGTTAAATTCTTATGATTGGCAACCAAAAGTTTTAGCATTTCAAACTGGATATAGTTTGTATCCTGGAACTCATCGACAAGTATGTATTTATATCTTTCCTGAAACTCATGGAGTATGGAAGGCCTGTGCTCGAAAAGCTCCAAGACCAGCGCTACCTGGTCCTCAAAATCAATCTTACCTTCCTTTTTTAAAAATTCCTGGTATTTTTGGAAAACTTCAGCCACTTCGAGATGTTTCCGAGCGGACTCTTTTTCCACATCATCAGAGGCTTTCTTGACTTTCTGTTTTGAATATTCCAGATATTCGTCAGGTTTTATATTCTCCTGTTTTAGCCTCTTGATGTTTTCTAGAAGCTCCTGGATGTGCCTTGTCGGAGAGCTCAGCGGCCGATAGTATTTCAAAGGGAAACGAAAAAGATGCTCCCTAAAAAAAACAGCCTGTTCGACCTCATCCAGCAGTTTGAAATCCGGGTTATAACCGAGCTCAAGACCATAGTTTCGCAGCACTCTTTCGCCAAAGGAATTGAAGGTGCTTATCTCGACAAAGGAGTAACTGTAAGGAATCAAAAGGTCAACTCTCTCTTCCATCTCGTTGGCTGCTTTTTCGGTAAAGGTAACAGCTAGTATTTCTTCTGGCTTGGCCAATTTTGAAGCAATGAGATAGGCGATACGGTGGCTGATGGCCCTGGTTTTTCCCGTTCCTGCTCCAGCAATTATAAGAAGAGGGCCTTCACCATGCTTGACAGCCTCCTTCTGGTCAGGATTCAGGTCTTCCAAAAGATGGCGCAGGTCTTCTTTAGGTGACAATCGGGACATTCCTTGAATGAAATGAAAAAGGAGTTATTTTTCCTTTTTTTCTTTAATAATAACAATCTCATCTGGCTTCACCAGCCAGAGCTTCTCTCTCGCTTTTTTTTCGACCGCCTTAGGATTGTTCTCCAGCTCCTTGATTTCTCTTTCAAGTTTTTTCCTCTTCTGTTTAAGGCTGTCGACTTCCTGGGTTAATGTCTCATGCTTTTCCTGAGCCCGGTATATCTCAATCAATCCCTTCTTTCCAAAAAAAGAAGTGATTAGCAGCACCAAAAGCAGGAAGCCCAATACAGCCACAAGGAGCCTTTTCCGGATAGAGGGTTTTTTTTCCTCTTTATTATTCATCAACTAATTTTCCCTAAACCAAATTCCATGAGCTTCTCTACTTCTTTTTTGGAGCCGGCTTCTGCATAACAACGAATAATGGGTACTGTCCCTGAATGCCGGAAGAGAATCCAGTCGTCATCAGAAAAATCCAATTTTATCCCATCAATGGTTTCGACGCTAACGACCTCTCGGCCATTGAGCTTGGAAGGAGGATTCTTGCTAATTTTTCTAAACTTCTTTTCTCTTGCCGAAGTCAAAGGAAGTGTTGTCTGTTTTCCCACTCTTTTACCGTATTCCCGAAATAGCTCTTTTAGCTGCTCTGACAGGCTCTTCCCGGCCGCAGCCATCATCTCAGCCACCAGCAGCCCAGCGAATATGCCATCCTTCTCAGGAAGATGATCCTTAATGACCATACATGCACTCTCTTCCCCTCCAAAAATGATCTTTTTCTTGAGGAAAAGGTCGGCCAGGTACTTAAATCCAACAGGCGTTTTGAAAACAGGAAGGTCATATTTCCTCGCAATCCGGTCAAATAGATGAGTTGTGGCTACAGAGCGTGCAACTCCTCCTCTCCACTTTTTCTTCGAGACGAGATAATCCAGGAGGAGAGACAGAATTAAATTTTGAATAATAAAATTCCCATTCTCGTCCACGATTCCGAAACGGTCGCCATCCGCATCGGTGGCAACTCCCAGGTGACACTTTTTTTCTTTAACAAGCCTTTTCAACTCTCTAAGACTCTCTTCCGCACATGAGGGTGTAAAACCACCAAAATAGGGATCGATATAGCCGTGGATTTCTTCAACAGGGATTTGATTCTCTTCCAAAATCTCATCCAGATATTCCCGGCTTGTTCCGTATAAGAGGTCCACTGCAATCTTTATCTTTGATTTCCGGATAAGCTTAAAATCAATTTTATCCTGGATAAAAGACAGATAATCAGTCTGAAGGTCGATTTTCTCGATAAACTCAGTTTTGGGATAAAGGGGAGTGAATGAATAAGCTTTGGACAGTAGCTTTATTTCCTCTTCTATTTTATCCGTCTCTTCTGGGAGGGCAGGAGCACCTGTCTCTGTGTTGAATTTGAGTCCGTTGTATTCTGGGGGGTTGAAAGAAGCGGTGAAATTTATCCCTCCTTTAGCTTCTCTTTTTATCAACTGGAAAGCTTGGGCCTGGGAGGGAGCATCCCTATCTGAAAGATAGACATG
>CAZSPM010000072.1:0-7514 GCA_964608785.1 uncultured Eubacteriales bacterium | reverse complement strand
TCTGCCAATATGAGCGTCGATATCGTCGTCAATGAATGTGAAGTCTCTGGTATGTTTACCTTCTCCATATACGGCAACTGGTTTATTTTCCGCAATTGCTTTGAAAAATTTGTGAAAGGCCATATCAGGTCGCTGACCTGGACCGTACACAGTAAATAGTCTTAAGGAGACCGCTGGAACTCCGAAATTTTTATTGTAGATAAAACAAAGCTGTTCTGCAGCAAGTTTTGTGACTCCATAAGGGGAGTATGGATGGAGCGGACTTGTCTCAGACATTGGAAGCTCAGGGCAGAAGCCATAGACAGAAGAAGACGAAGCGTAAATGAATTTTTTGAGTTGACATTCCTTCGCAACCTCTAACAACTTTTGGGTAGCTTCTATATTGTTTTTTATGTAGACAGAAAAATTTTGACCCCAGCTCGTCCTTACTCCAGCCTGGGCAGAGAGATGGAAAACATAATCTGCTTTTTCTAACAATTCTTTTAGATTTAACTCATTCAAATCCTTGGCAATGAATTCGAAGTTTTCTTCTTTTAACAAAGGAAGAATATTTCTCTCTTTCATCCATTTGGGGTAGAAATCAGTAAAGGAATCAATGCCAATCACAAATTTTTTTTCTTTTAGGAGCCTGCGACAGAGGTGAGAGCCGATAAATCCTGCAGCTCCAGTAACCAGACAAATCATTATTTACTTACCACCAGGGTGATCAGGTTTCTTTTTTGAATGCGGAAGCCATGCTCAGGAGTCTGCTTGATAACAATTCCAGAGTCTATCCGAGGATAGTACTCGTAGCGGAGATCTCCCACATTGAAATCCATTTCTTTTAACTGGCTTCTCACAAAGTCTGCTCTTTTTCCGATGAGATCGGGCATGATGTACTTTTTTTCATTTTTTCCCTGACTGACAAGGAAGCTCACATAGGAATTTCTCCCAACCTCTTCGGAAGCCAAAGGGTGTTGGGCGATTATTTTCCCCGCAGCATACTTGGATGTATGCGCCTGAGATATTTCCCCTTTTCTCAACCCGGCCTTTCTGAGTATTTCCCCGATGGATTGAAGATTCTTTCCAATAAGCTGAGGAACATTAACCTTCTCACTGCCTGCACTCAAGATGACTTTTACGACTTTGTTTATCTTAATTTTTGAGCCAGGAGAAGGTTCCTGATGAATTATTTTTCCTTTTTCCCAGCGGCTACTGAATTGGACTCCTTTTTGAGCGACTAATAGCTTTTTTTTTGCCAGCTCATCTTTGGCTTTCTCAAGATTTTTTCCTACTAAATCTGGAAGCGTAACTCTTTCACCTCTTAATGTTACTTGATGGGATAGGATAGAACTCAAGAAGAAAATGTTAAGGAAAATTAGGGTGTAAAAAATGGATTTGAAGAGTTTTTTTGTTTGCATAGCCGAATTCAAAATGAATCAAGTTAAAATTTATTAATACCATATATTAATAACCAAGTAAACAGAGAAAAGGTTGCTAGGGACGTTCCCCAAAGAAGAAAAGGGGTCGCATCTCAACATTTGACATTTTGCACTCTGCTCTGACTTAATTTCAAATAGATAGGGATTGGTTCTTTAAACTTCATAATTCATTATGAAATTAATGAATGTCAAATGTTGAGATGCGACCCCTCTTATTCGGGGGAGCCTTTATAAAAAAATTTTTTTCTTCTATAATAATCGCTCGAATAAGAATGGGAGAAAATTATGTTTGAATTCTCAGATTTCAGAAGTGATACGGTCACTCGACCGACTGAGAATATGAGAAGAGCTATGGCTGAGGCAGAGGTGGGAGATGATGTCCTCGGTGATGATCCTACTGTCCAGAAGCTTGAATCTATAGCAGCAGATATGGTAGGTAAAGAGGCTGCTCTATACGTCCCCTCGGGAACTATGGCGAATTCTATCTCTATTAATTGCTGGACTAATGAATTGGATGAGGTCATCGTGGAAGAACGAGCGCATCTGTACAACATGGAATCCACCCACATGACATTTATTGCACGGGTTACACCTCGTCCTCTCCCTTCGAATCGTGGAGCCATGGATCCAGAAGAGGTGGAGCGAAATATCAGAAAACCTTCTGTTCATGTTCCCCGAACTTCTCTTATTTGCGTTGAGAATACTCATAATAACTGGAGTGGAGCTGTTGTTCCCATGGAGAATTTAAAAGCAATAAGGAAAATTGCTGATAGACATGATGTAAAGATTCATTTTGATGGCGCTCGTGTCTTTAATGCTTGTCATGCCTCTGGTATTCCTGTAAAGGAGTATGCCAAGATTGGAGACTCATTGATGTTTTGCCTATCTAAAGGACTTTCCGCTCCCGTGGGCTCTGTTTTAACCGGCCCGAAGGATTTCATTGATTATGCTCGTCGTGTAAGAAAAGCCTTGGGAGGAGGAATGAGACAGGTAGGGGTTCTGGCTGCGCCTGGAATCATCGCACTGACAGAAATGGTGGACAGGTTAAAGGAGGATCATGTCAGGGCAAAAAAGTTGGCTTTAGCCATTCAAGACCTGCCAGGCATCAATCTTAATCCGGATTATATCGAAACGAATATCGTCATCTTCATGTTCGATCATCCTAAGATCTCAATTCCAGAATTTTTGGCGAAACTTAAAGACCATGGAATCTTAGCATTAGCCACTACAAGAGAGAGGATTCGCTTTATTGCCCACAAAGATATTGAGGATAAAGATCTGGAGAGAGCCATATCTGCCTTTCAAGAAATATTAACCGAGTGATTCGACGGGAGGGGTCGGCTTTTTCTCCTCCCCAAAGATAGCCATTTCCACAAGCTCCACAACATCCCAGATCTTCAGTTTTTCCTCCATGTTCTTATCCTTTATTGCGTCATCGAACATAGTAACACAGAAGGGACATGCGGTAGCGATCCACTCCGGTTCTATCGTAAGGGCATCTTCTAGACGCTGAATGTTGACTCTTTTTCCGATTTTCTCATCCATCCACATCCAGCCTCCTCCAGCCCCACAACACAGAGAGTCGATTCTGGAACGTTTCATCTCTCTGATATCTAAAGAAGGTATGGATTCAAGCACGTGCCTTGGCGGTTCGTAAATACCGCTGTAGCGCCCCAAATAACAGGGGTCATGGTAGGTCAGCTTTTTCGCAAAAGCATGATCCAGTCTCAGACGTCCGTTTCGCATGTTTTCCTCTAGAAATACTGCGCTATGAATGACCTCACAACTGAAGCCAAGCTGAGGATATTCGTTTTTAAGAGTGTTGTAACAGTGAGGACAAGTAGTAAGAATCCTTTTTATGTTATAACGGTTGAAAGTCTCTATGTTCGTTTGGGCCAGGATCTGGTAAAGATATTCGTTGCCCACACGTCTGGCTGGGTCGCCGCAACATCCCTCTTCCATTCCTAAGATAGCAAAGTTGATACCGAGATGCTTGAGGATTCTTGCCATAGCTTCGGTAACTTTCTTGTTTCGGTCATCGTACGAACGGATGCATCCCACAAAAAACAGATATTCTATTTCTTTCTCTCCTATCTCTGCCATAGTAGGAACATCCAATTCGCTCATCCAGTCAGCTCGGGCATTGTGCCCCATTCCCCATGGATTGGAGTTTGTCTCCAGGCCTTTGAAGGTTTGAATCAATTCCTCTGGAAATCTGCTTCCCATGAGCACCTGATAGCGTCTCATAGCGACAATTTTATCCACATGTTCAATGAAGACTGGACAATGCTCCATGCATGAACGGCAGGTCGTACAGGTCCAGAGAACATCCTCCTTTATTGTGTTCCCAACGAGTGGAGGAACTTCTGCGAGCTCTATTCCGTTTGATTTGGCTTTGAGGATTTGAGATCCCCTTAAATAGAGGTGGTCTTTCAAATCGGTAATAACTTTTTTTGGGGATAGGGGTTTTTCGGTCAAATGAGCCGGGCAGTGATCCTGACACCGCCCGCATCGGGTACATGCATCCAAATCCATTAGATGTTTCCATGTAAATTCTTCGATCTTCGATATCCCAAAACTCTCCGCATCCTCGTCCTCAAGGTCCATATGGGGGAGGATTCCCTTGGGTTCCCAAGAGCGATAGATTATATTCAGGGATGAACTGATTATATGAAAGAGTTTGGAGTAGGGAATATATGCGATAGTTCCCAGGACGAGAAAAAAGTGGATGCGGAATATAACCATAGCCAGGAGGCCCTTTGTGGCGGTCTCAAAGCCCGTTAAGTCAAAAAGTGCGGCGAGTGCTTTTCCTGCAGGTGCCCATACTTGAGTATCCTTCCCGATCACGGAAAGCCTCAGGCCTTCAAGGGCAAACCCTGTTATGATAATAAGGATAAGCAAGGCAAGGGCAACAAAATCGTCGTACTGGTTGTCCAGCCTGGGTGGATATGTCACATAACGGCGATACATTGCCAGGAATAGAAAAACAAAAGCAGCCAATCCGATTATATCGAGACTGAGGGAAAGGAGCCTAGCAAGTAAGCTAGGCAAGGTGAAGGTAAACTGAGTAATGATAATAATGATAAGAGGAACCATAAAGCCTAAGAAGATAAAAAGATGTATCATTCCAGGATACCGGTCTTGCAGTATCCTCCGGTGAGCGATTCCCTCGACCAGGAAGGATTTTATCCTCGCCCGCATATTATTCAAGCGGCTTTCCTTCTCTCCTATCCTCCACAGTCGAGTCCTTCTATACAAGCCCCAAAAGAAGACGGCGAATGCTAGAAGGATGAAGAATATGTCGAAGGCTTTAATCATGTATCACACGTCTTATTCAAATACAAATCTTTCTTTTTCCTTGAAAAAGGTTGTTCATCAGACGAGCTGACTCGTCAGCACGCGAATTTGCCCATGAACATCTTTTCACGATAAAGCCTGAGCCCGTTGGAACCAATTCAGAAGGCAGATCTCTCTATGCCCGCTCCGCCTGCGGAGGGCATTCCTTATCAGCGCGCCTGATAGCTTCATATATATATCACGGAAAAAGAAATATTTTATATCCAAATTGTGTACAGGATACACTATTATTACCAGGTTTTCCCTGGTGCGAGCATTACATCGTGACAATTCAAGCACTTCTGGTTTTTGGGCGGTCCCTCGAATTCTCTGCGGTGGCACTCTAGGCATTGTGAGATCGATGGGCGATTGGTCCCTCCAGTCATGTATTCATGTCCTGACGTCCGATGGCATCCCACGCAATCCAAGCCCTCTTGATTGTGAAAGCGGTGATTGAATTTTATAACCTTTTTTTTGACCGTATAACCTAAGTTCAGCACATCTTTATGGCAATCCAAACATCTCTGGGTGGTCAGTTCGTCGTCAGCAAGATATTCAGGAGGCACGAACTGATCTCGTGTATGTCTCATAAGATTCCACTCCTTAGGGATGATTCTAGTTTCTGGGGAATGGCACTGAAAACAGGAGGTTTGGGCGGCTGGATGTCCCTTTGAATTTCGCCACATTTCTAATATCTCAGGATGGCATTGTCCACAGACACTGTCATGTGTTGCAGAGTAACGGACAAGATAGGCCCCGATGCCTCCGCCACCGATCAAGACAATAAATATAAAAAGGCTGAGGAATGTCCGAGCCTTTTTTTTGTATTTGGGAGAGGACATTTTTCCCTTATCTCATATCAATTTTGAGCAGATAAATTTCAGGTGTTTGCTTACCTTGTGGAGGGCCAACAAGCAGAATCCTTTTCCCGTCAAAGCTCATAATCTTGGGTGCCCAGAAGGCGGGTATGCGAGGAAAATCCATCGGGATCATACCCCGGAGGTAACCCGGAGTGTTTTCATCGAAGGCCACCATTTCTTGACCTGTGTGAAGGTCAAAGATCATTCCTTTATATATATGTTTAAACAGGATAAACTGGCCGTCTCCTGACATATCGAATAGTTCTACTCTGGCCGCTACGCTGGATTCAAGGAGCTTTAGCCCTGTTCCATCACTATTGATGGAATATGTTCCTATTCCTTGTTTTTTGCTCCCATTGTAGAAGAAAACAACCTTTTTTCCATCATGACTGATGTCGGCCAGAGAGAACCAGCGGTCGTGAAAATCAGTCATTTTTTTTATTTCCTGTCCATCCCAATTAGTACTATAAAGGTCATAATCAATTTTTCCTGAAGATGACTGGGCACCGAAAACAATTCTTTGACCGTCTCCACTCATGCAAAATGCCCAACCTCCTCCAGTGAGCGGGCGGCAGGGTATAGAGGGCCAATCCCATTCTTTTCCGTTGAATTCTGGAGCGAGAATAGTTCTCTTTTGTCTCTTTGGTAAATCTATAAAGACAATGCCGCTTGGGTTCCCATATCTGCGCGGTCCTAGGTGCCCTTTCAAGGCACATGCGATGCGGCGTCCATCACTGCTTACCGCATAATTGGATAATCGTTCCCAATCTCCACTAGTAAAATCGAATGATTTTATATCTTTTCCCTCTAATGCATCGATTGGAAAATTGGCAAGCCAAAACTCAGACCCGTCATTTCTGACTACAGCCAAATAATGGTCAAGTATATGAAAGGGATCGCCAACACTCAAAGAAAATATAGCTACTTTTCCATTCCCGCTCAGAACAGGCGGTTTCGAACCAATATATAGGAATGCATCCTCAAATGGTGCCACGGCTTTTCTTTTTCCATCCCGGAATAGCTCTGACTCTTTTCCATCGTCCAGATTCATTATCCTTACTGCTTTTTCCGTCTCTTCTCCCTCCTTGACTTCTATTGTATAGAGCATCCAGCGGCCGTCGTTGCTCAGGCATGGATACTCTACGATATTATTCCCGGAAAAGGTCAGCCTTTTTATCTCCCCACGGAGGGATTTGAGTTCATTCATGTTAGTATTAGCGATTATTGATGATACGAACATCGAAAAGAGAGTCACAGTGACAGCAATTTGTATACATTTCTTAATTGGTGTCATTTTTCTCAAGCCTCCATTTCATCAAAGTTATATTTTATCAATACGGACTACGGTATCTTTTAATCCTTGACCCTTGCTGATGGGATCTGTTCTTCGCTCAATGATTTCATTGGGATTCACGCCATTTCCTTTCTTTTCCCACCATAGGAGATTGGTATCGTTATCCCTGCTTTTTGAACGTCTGGCCTTGGCAATATTTCCCACTGCTTTATGACCTAAACCCTCTGCTAAAGCAACAGAATCTGGGTGAATCCGGTGGGTTGTAAGGACACGGGTGATTAAGTTCCCCACTGGGGAACTTACACGGACTTTGTCCCCATTTTCGATTCCTAATTCGGCAGCTACTTCCTTATTCATCCACAAGCGGTTTTCATGCAATATCTCAAGTGCCCATTTGCTGTTGGCAGCCCCTTTAACCATGAGATTGGATTTGAATGGTGTAAGAACGAACTCATTCTTCGTTTTCTTTGTGTGTATGGGGATCGGTTGATACGTTGGTAAGGGAGAATGGCCTTCCTTCTTTAAAGTGTCGGAATAGATTTCGAATTTTTCGTTTGTGCGGAGAAGACTATTGTTGACACTATATAGATAGAAACCCTTCTT
>CAZSPM010000071.1:0-7520 GCA_964608785.1 uncultured Eubacteriales bacterium | reverse complement strand
TTGAACTTGGCAAACGTGATATCTACGCCGGGCGAAAACTCAATCTGGCCGTCTTCAAGAACAATATATCCTTTTGTGCTCTTGACCTTGCTCAGATGATGCACCAAGCGCCGCATAAGACGGCCTCTTTCATCAAGGACGTTAGCACCCTCTTTCGAGAGAAGCGTCTGGTTCCGATTGCTCACAAAGTATTTCCAGTAGGTCAGGCGGTGCAGGCCTTCCGGTATATGGCACAAGCTAAACATACCGGTAAAGTTGTGCTCTCATTTAAGAGCCAGACAGTGCCACTTTCAGCGCACGCGGATCGGACTCCAGTGTTTAAAGCCGATGGGGCGTACCTTATTAGCGGCGGTCTGGGTGGATTCGGTTTAGCGGCCGCACGGTGGATGGCAGAGTGCGGCGCAAAACATCTTGTATTGATGGGACGGCGCGGCCTGCCGCATTCTAAAGCTGGCTGTGCAGCCGCCTCAATGGAGAGAATCAGATGAAGAAGACCCGTCAAAAAGGAGGCGGGGGAGCCATATCTTGAGATAGCGTGGCATCATTTTCGAATTTGCCGAGCATGATGGGCACAATAGGATGAATTCCTGGTGTGATATCAAAACCAGCTTCTGTCATTTTCTCCCTGAAGTATGTGGTATTCGCTTCTAGTTTATCCCTCAGTTCGGTTGTTTCCGAAAGGAGGTCAAAGACTGCAATGGATGCACCCACAACTGCTGGGGCAAGGGTATTGCTGAAAAGATAAGGTCTTGAACGCTGTCTGTATAGCTCGATCAGTTCTCTTCTTCCGGTTATGAATCCACCCGAGGCTCCTCCGAGTGCTTTTCCTAGAGTACCTGTGATGATATCTACTCTACCCATCACTCCTCTGTATTCTGGTGTCCCTCTGCCTGTTTTTCCGATAAATCCTGTTGAATGGGCATCGTCGATCATGACCATAGCATCATATTTATCTGCTAGATCGCAGATCTCATCCAGTTTGGCAATATCGCCATCCATGGAGAATACGCCATCAGTGGCAACCAATCTGTAACGGAGTTCCTGGGTTTCCTTTAATTTCTCTTCGAGATCTGTCATGTCTGCATGTTTGTAAATAAATCTTTGGGCCTTACATAGCCGGATACCATCAATAATGGATGCATGGTTGAGCTGGTCTGTGATGATAGCGTCTTCTGCTCTGATAAGAGGTTCGAAGACTCCTCCATTGGCGTCGAAGCAAGCAACATAGAGGATGGTATCTTCCGTTTGGAGAAACTGGGCAATTTTCTGCTCAAGAATCTTGTGAATATCTTGGGTTCCGCAGATAAAACGGACAGAACTCATTCCGTATCCCCATTCATCCAGAGTTTTATGAGCGGCTTCGATGACTTTAGGATGACTGGATAAACCGAGATAATTGTTAGCACAGAAATTCAGAACCTCTTGTCCTCCCTTAACTTCAATCTCGGCTCCTTGGGGGGTCATGATGATTCTTTCAGCCTTGTAAAGGCCTGCATCTTGAATGGATTGAATTTCTTTAGTTAAGTCTTCTTTTATCTTGCCATACATGCATGCCTCCTTTAAGTTTCTAGACTATAA
Organism: uncultured Eubacteriales bacterium; assembly: GCA_964608785.1. Classification (GTDB taxonomy): domain Bacteria; phylum Acidobacteriota; class Aminicenantia; order Aminicenantales; family Aminicenantaceae. Next base: position 5,942 of record CAZSPM010000071.1, on the reverse strand, counting down.
CAAAAATCCATAGCAAGGTCTACTTTTTTCCCTTTTTAGGGTCAGGTCTACACTTTTAACTTATTTTTCATCTCAATTGCTCAGGCAGCTGAAATCCAAAAGCGATCCTTCTCTTATAAAGAATTAAATATTTAGCCAGAATAAGTTAAAAGTGTAGACCTGACCCTGATTCCTTTGTTATAATCTCTGCAATAATGAGCAGATATTCTTATTATTTTGAGCCGTTTACAAAATCTTTTGCCAGGCGGTTTAGAATTGATAAGCTTTATTATAAGGGAAGAACAGAATACCAACATGTTCAATGTTTTTACAATGAGTTTTTCGGAAAGATTCTTTTTTTGGATGAAAAAATACAATCTGCCCAAATAGACGAGTACGTGTATCATGAATCTTTGGTTCATCCAGCACTCATCACGCATGCCTGCCCTCAAAAAGTGTTGGTTCTCGGAGGAGGCGAAGGGGCAACGATAAGGGAGGTACTCAGACATAATACAGTTGAAACAGTAACCATGGTGGATATCGACAAACAATTGATAGATCTGTGTCAGAAATATTTGCCGGAATGGTCAGAGGGAGCTTTTTCTAGCTCTAAAACTCATTTAATCTTTGGGGATGCCCGGAAATATGTTGAAGAGACAGGGGAGAAATTTGATGCAGTCATATCCGATCTGACTGAACCGGTTGAAGAAGGTCCTTCCATTTATCTGTTCACCAAGGAGTTTTTTGAAATAATATTCGATGTTTTAACAGAAGATGGAATATTCGTCCTTCAGTCAGGGAGCGCTGATCCTTACTATCATCAGTTTTTTGCGTCTTTAGTAAAAACCCTAAATAAGGTCTTCCTTTTAGTTCGGCCATACTGGACCTTTGTTTTTTCTTTCGGCATGCCTTGGGGCTTTATTCTCGCATCGAAGAGAAAAGATCCGCTTGAATTGGATGAGGAAGAGATAGCACAAAGGATACACAATCGCAGAGTCAGAAAAATCAAATTTTATCATTCCACCCTTCACAAAGGATTGTTTGCTCTGCCTCTGTATTTGGTTAAAGGTTTGAAGAAGGCAGAGATTTTAACCGATGAGAAGCCATTTATCTGGAAATTATGACTGGAAACAAAAGCACTAGGGGAGTAGATTTGTCAGAGGAAAGAGAATACCATACTCAATCGACGGGCATTTTTTTTAAGATAGAGAATCTTCTTTATCGGCATGATTCTCCTCATCAAAAGATAGAGGTGTTCGAGAACGAATATTTTGGAAACGTCTTACTCTTGGATGGCCTGGTTCAGACCACAGAAAGAGACGAGTTTTTCTATCATGAAATGCTTGTGCATCCTGCGCTTGTTGTTCATCCATCGCCCCAGGATCTTCTCATTATAGGAGGAGGAGATGGGGGCGCAATCAAAGAAACTCTCAGATACACAATAAAGAATGTCTGTCTCGTAGAGATCGATCCTCATGTTATCGAGGTTTCCAAAAAATATTTTCCTTGGCTTTCACCTTGCCTCAAAGATCAAAGAACAGAGCTTGTAATTGCCGACGGCAGGGAGTTCATTGAAAAAACAGATAGGAAGTTTGATATTATCTTGATTGACTCTTCCGACCCTGTGGGGCCTTCAGCTTCTCTTCATCAGAAGAGATTTTATAAAAAGTTAAAAAACTGTCTTAAAAATGAGGGTATTGTGGTGGCTCAAGTGGGATCTCCTCTCTACCACTTGGATCTAATCAAGGAGAAAAGCACTTCTCTTAAAGAGCTCTATAAGATTGTTAGTTTCTTTGTCAGTCCTGTTCCTACCTATCCCGGTGGGAGCTGGTGCTTTGTTTATCTTTCAGATAATGTTCATTCCCTTCGTATAAAAAGAGAGCCTCCTTCAGGTCTCGATTATTTCAATCTGGAAATCCATCGATCAGCTTTTTCTTTGCCAAACTTTTTGAAAGAAAAGCTAGGGTGACCTGGATTATTCACGAGTCGAGGTTGCCGCAGATGCGAGGCGTCAGCCTATGAAGCTCTGGTTATCCAGTGCGAATGGGCTGTAACGAAGCAGATGCTGTAAGATCGGCGCGCCTTTATGGTAAAAAATGCCGATTAATATAAAACTTAGTTTTGAAAAAGTAATTATCAGGATTTACAGCAATATCAGGATAGCTTCCTGATATTGCTGTAATTGCAGAAAACATCGGCATTTTTTATGAATGATTCAGGGTGATTCGGGTCGTTCATAATCCAGTTTTCCCTCTTGGTGTCGTTTGGAGAGCACTTCGAGCATATCGTTTGTCATAGCAGCTAGATCGTAACTTGGTTCCCATCCCCATTCTTCACGGGCAGCAGAGTCATCAAGCGAGTTGGGCCAAGAATCGGCGATTTCCTGCCGAAAGTCTGGCTTGTACTCACAGACGAATTCAGGAATATGCTTTTTAATTTCGGCGGCTAGCTCTCCTGCAGAAAAGCTCATTGCTGTGACATTAAAATCTGAATAGTGCTTCAAGCGAGAAGAGCCCGCTTCCATTAAATCTATGGCAGCCTTGAGGCAATCGGGCATGTACATCATGGGGAGGCAAGTATCCTCTCGCACAAAGCAAGTATAATTTTTGTATTTTACGGCCTCGAAATAGATGGCTACGGCATAGTCTGTTGTGCCCCCGCCTGGTAGCGTTTCGTAGCTGATAATACCCGGATAGCGGCATCCTCTCACATCAAGACCGAAGCGTTTGACGTAATAATCACAGAGGAGTTCTCCTGCAACCTTGGTGACTCCGTACATTGTCTTTGGTCTAAGAATTGTTTCCTGAGGAGTGTTGTCGAGGGGAGTCTCAGGACCGAAAGCTGCAATCGAACTGGGGATAAAGACTCTGGTCATGTCGTGATCAATGGCTGCTTCGAGAATATTATAAGTTCCATTCATGTTGACATCCCAGCATAGCTTTGGGTTTTTCTCTCCTACTCCAGAAAGGATTGCAGACAGATGATAGATGGTGTCAATATTGTATTTTTTCACGACCTCTTCGATGGTTTCTCTTTTGGTGACATTGATGAATTCAAACGGACCGGCGTTTCGAAGTTCTGGGCTGGGTTGTGTTCTATGTCCTGTGGCGAGAACGTTGTCATTACCATATTTCTCTCTCAAGGCCATGGTTAATTCCGAGCCAATCTGACCAACAGAACCGGTAACCATAATTTTTTTCATTTCTTTTGCCATTTTTTTTGCCTCCAGAAACTGAAAGTTTTTTTCAGAATGAATTGAAGAGTTTTTACTTATATCTTGCCCTTAAGAAGATGTCAATAAAAAAGTAACTGGAACGGAACAATCCCCTTATTACATAAGGAAGCATCTCCAAAATCATTTCAGCCTCACGGAAATAAGGATACTTACATCACATAACTTTTATTATTTGTTGTAAAAATATAGAATAAAATGACAAAAGCTCAACAGGAACAAGGAAGGCCAGAATGGATCAAAGGAAGAGAGTTCCTCTAGGAATCATCGTCATTTCAGTTATTATGTTTTTTGTGGCTTTTGCTATAGATATTTTTTGGTTGGCGAAGCTTTTGGGGAGGGCTTTTCCTCAGAAGATATCTCTCGACCCTGTCGTCTACAATGCCTTCGCTGCTCCAGATATCATTCTATCTCTCTTCTTGTATATCGGTGCCTATGGCTTGTTTAAGTTGAAGAAATACGGATTTGTGGCCTCATTAATAGCTATGGGTATGTGGTTTTTTGATTATGTTTTAATTTTGGGTATTACCAAGTTAAAAAATATCGATATCATCGGCCCCAGTCTAATTTTTATAATATTTACTATTGTTTATCTTTGGATAAAAAAAGAGCTTTTTGATTAAATTCTGAAGTAATATAATAATTTCTTGCCTTATTCTGTTTCTTCTTATAGATTATAAAGCCTAGATTATTCACGATATCATTGAAATTAAGAAATGGTATTGGCAGTTTTTATGAATGATTCAGAGAACTTATATGGATAAATATGATTTATAAATTAAGGAGGAAAGCTCATGACGATTATGCTTGATGGACAGGATCTCACAATAGAAAAGGTTGTACGAGTTGCCCGGGAAAATGAAAAGATATCCATTCATCCTGACGCTATGGACAGAATAGAAAAATGCAGAGACCTTCTTGAGGAAAAGATAAAAAAAAGAGAAATAATGTATGGAGTCAATACTGGAATCGGGGAACTTTCAGAAGTTGTTCTGACTCAAGACCAAGTGGAGAGATATCAAAAATATCTTATTTACAGCCATGCAGCAGGATACGGCAAGCCTTTTCCTATCGAGATTGTTCGAGCGGCAATCCTGAGCCGGATAAATTGCCATTGCCATGGTCACTCAGGTTTAAGGCCCGTTGTTGTAGAGACGTTGAAAGAAATGCTGAATAAAGGTGTTACGCCCGTTATGTGTGAGAAGGGTTCGGTTGGAGCATGTGGCGATCTCTCTCCTATGGCTCAGATGGCTTTAGTACCGATGGGGGAAGGGGAAGCTTTTTACAAAGGAGAACGGATGCCGGCAAAGGAAGCGATGGAGAAGGCGGGTATTCCAATCCTTGTCTACGAAGCCCGCGATGGTTTGGCCACGATTAATGGTTCCAATGTGATCGCGGGTATGGGAGCTCTAGAGATATACGATGTAGAGCGGTGGATAAGAAATTCAGAAATTGCTGCGGCCATAACTTTAGAAGCTCTTAATGCCAACATGAATGCTTATGATGAGAGGCTGCCTAAAGTTCGCGGCTATCCTGGAGGGATGGAGGCCAGTGAAAACATCAGGCGAATAACTGAAGGCAGTGAACTTCTTGCTCAGAAAGGAAAAAAGGTCCAGGACGCCTATAGCTTGCGGAGTACCCCTCAGGTGGTGGGAGGTGCTCGCGATGCTCTCAAGTGGGCTCGGTACATGATTGAAATAGAGCTTAATGGAGCTGCCGATAATCCGACTTTTTTTCCAGAAGAGGATCTGGTGCTCACAGGAGCCAATTTTCAGGGAACTCCTATAGCCTTTGCACTTGAACTTTTAGGGATGGCAGTAACCACTGTTTGCGTCCTTTCTGAGAGAAGGGTAAACAGGCTGATGAACCCTCATTTGAATGTTGGATTGCCCGCCTTTTTAACCAAAGGGGCTGGAATGTTTTCGGGTTTGATGCTCTCTCAGTATACGGCAGGAGCATTGATCTGTGAGAACAGAATCCTCTCTCATCCTGCAGCCACAGGTTCGATACCTGCTGCGGCTGACCAGGAGGATTTTGTCAGTATGGGAATGACCACAGCTCTTAAGACACTGCAAATCATTGATAATGCTCAGGCCGTTCTGGGTATAGAATTTATGGCAGGAGCCCAGGCGATAGATTTTCGAAAACCCCTAAAGCCAAGCAATGGAATACAGGCTGCATATGATGTTGTTCGAAAATATGTCGCTCACCTTGAAGAAGACCGCCCTCTTTTTGATGATATTAATAAGCTCAAAGAGGTCGTGGAATCTGGAGAGATACTGAAAGCTGTGGAGAAGGTTGTTGGTCCTCTGAAATAAACGAATTTTTATTTGGCAGTTATTCGGCTAGACTTTCGATATGTCTTTTGATGATTTTGATATCCTCATGGGATGTTTCCACAAATTCTATGCCCATTTCGAACGACTCCCCAGCATAGAGAGTTTTAACCCAACGGACTTTTCCTAACACACTGATCATTTTAGCCGGCTTTGTCAAGGGCAGCTCTATTTTCAATGATGCATTAATCGGCAAAAACGTGTTGGCTCGAATTTTCAAACCTTTTAATGATATATCTTTTGTCAAGTTATAGCTGAATGTCTTGCCTGGAGGGAGCAGATCCTTAGAGAGGAGTGTAATCGATACTTTAGTCTCTTCCCTAATCCGCTTTGCTTCTCGCTTTTCTGCTTCCTTAAGATTTTTATCGTTCATTGAATATCCATATAAATTTATT
>CAZSPM010000070.1:0-7609 GCA_964608785.1 uncultured Eubacteriales bacterium | reverse complement strand
AGAGAATCTCTCTTAAACGTAATGTTGGCTGCGATAGCTCTGGTTAGGTTTAACAAAAGCGTCTATTTTAAGCCAAAAATTGTCTTCCCATTCTTGCTCGCTTCAGTTCCCGCAACTTTTTTCGGTACCTGGCTGCGGCCTGATGAAAAAGTATTATCTTTAATCTTCGCTATAGTCCTGTTTTCCATAGCTTTTACCCTGCTTTTTAAAAAGAAAGAGGTTAAAGCCAGGTTTTCTCTCGATAAGAGAACGACCTGGCTTTTATCCTTTGTTCTTGGAGCCTTTCTCGGCTTGCTGGCTGGAATTATGGGTATAGGAGGGGGCATATTATTAGCTCCAGTTTTGATTTTGATAGGATTTGCTTCGCCCAAGTATATTGCTGGCACATGCAGCGCTTTTGTTTTAGTGAATTCGGTTATAGGTTTGCTTTCCCATTATTTACAGGGAAGAGTGGATTTTTCAGCTTTGTTTTTCTTGGGTCTTGCTGTTTTTGTTGGGGCTCAAGCTGGGTCTTTTCTTGGTGCAAAGAGGTATTCTCCTCTTTTTTTACAGAGAGTTTTAGCTTTTATTTTGTTAGCTGTTTCCTTTAAGCTAGGCATAGAGATAATAGGATGATAACTTTTGAAGAAGCCCTGGATTTAGTTTTGACTCATGCTCCAATTCTTCCTGCCGTTTGGAAAAATGTTCATGAAATAGATTCTGGTGTTCTGGCTGAGGATATCAAGGCTAAAGTAGATTTGCCTGTTTTCTCCAACTCTGCCATGGATGGTTTTGCATTGCGTTCTGAAGATACTCATTCTGTCCCTGTTGTTTTAAGGATAAGAGGATGTATTAAAGCCGGCAATTTTCCAGGAGCAAAACTGGGCAAAGGGGAAGCCATGAAAATCATGACTGGCGCTCCTTTGCCAGAAGGTACGAATGCAGTGGTCATGGTAGAAGATGCGGAGGAGAGAGGAAAAACCGTAGTGGTAAAAAAGTCAGTGAAAAAAGGAGAAAACGTTCGTTTCAAAGGAGAAGAAATAAAAGAAGGTCAAATTGCCTTGAAAAAAGGAACAAAGTTGAATCCGGCATCTCTAGGCTTCCTAGCCGCAATGGGCTGGGAAAAAGTTAGAGTCATCAACAAGCCAAAGGTTTCTCTTCTTATCACAGGGAATGAATTGGTTAAGCCTGGTCGAGAACTAAAACCCGGAAAAATATGGGAATCAAATTTAACAACCCTGAATGCTGCTTTAGACCAAATAGATGTTAAACCTGTTTTTTCAGGAACAGCTCGAGATAACCTGCAAGATTTGGAGAAGAAAATACAGAAAGGGTTGGAGACATCTGATATTCTCTTGATTAGCGGCGGGATATCGGTGGGAGATTACGATTTTGTTCAGGAGTTGCTTCTCAAACAAAAAGTAAAAAAAATTTTCTGGAGGGTAGCCATAAAACCTGGAAAGCCAACATTTTTCGGAGCAAAAGGTAAGAAATTAATATTCGGACTTCCGGGCAATCCAGCATCTGTTCTTGTGACATTCTTGGAATTCGTCCGGCCAGCCATCCTTAAAATGACAGGACTAAAGGATGTCCTTCTCCATGAAAGAGAAGCAATCCTGGAAGAGAAGCTGCAGAAAAAGGCTGGCCGAGCTTATTTTTTAAAGGGTATCCTTCAAGAGAGAAATGGAACGGCATATGTCAAATCAGCCGGTCTTCAGAATTCGCATATATTAGAGTCTTTTGGCAAAGCCAATTGTTTGGTTTTTCTTGAAAAAGAAAAAGAAATTTTTAAAAAAGGGGAAAGAGTCGAAATTCAAATTCTCCCCTGGAAGTGATGGCATGGAAGGAAAAACTCTCTCCGTTTGCATAAGCACAGAAAAAGGGACGAAGAAGAGAGAAGTCAATTCCGCTCATATTAATGCTGATTGGGGAATAGAAGGTGATGCCCATGCTGGCCATTGGCATCGTCAGGTAAGTCTTCTTTCTATAGAAGAAATAAACAAGATGAAAGAATTTATTCCGGATATAAAGCCAGGAGACTTTGCCGAAAATATCGTCACCGAAGGAATAGACTTAGACAAAATTGGAATTGGAGATAGAATAATAATCGGAAAAGACATTGTTTTAGAGGTTACTCAAATTGGGAAAGAGTGTCATTCAGGCTGCGAGATTCAGAAGCTTGTCGGAAAATGCATCATGCCCGAAAAAGGAGTATTTGCAAAAGTATTAAAAGGAGGAGTTATAAAAAGAGGTGATTTTCTTAGAATGAGTATTCTTTTAGGCAAAAAGAAGTAATAATAACTGAGGATATTTCTTACGGGAATTTAGGAAATAATATGAAAATTACACAATTAAGAAAAATTAACATTTCAAGGAATCAAATTCTTGTTTTTTCAGGAGTTATCCTTGCATTTGTTATTGTGCTTATTGTCGTACTCAATGTTGTCTGGGGTGGTATAAAGCAGCCCATTGCCTTTAATCACAAAATTCATGCTGAAAATGATCTCGAGTGTTTGGATTGTCATTCTTATTATGAAGAACATGCTTCTTCGGGAAAGCCTAACCTGGAGATTTGCTCGACCTGTCATGAGGAACCTCTTGGAGAGAGCAAGAGAGAAAAGAAATTAATTGAATACATAAAATCCGAAAAAGAGATTGAGTGGCAAAGGCTCTACCAAGTTCCTGAAGATGTTTATTTTTCCCATAGGAGGCATGTGGTTTTAGGGAATATCGAATGCAGCACCTGCCACGGGGATATTGGCGAAAGTTTCAAGCCTCCTTCCAAACCTATTAAAATAAAAATGAAGAATTGCATGGGATGTCACAAAGAGAAAGAAGTTAATAACGATTGTATCGCCTGTCATAGATAAATGAATATTGAATTTGTTCTTGGTAAAAGTAATCCGGAAGGATGAATAAATGGGATTAAAAAGAAGAGATTTTCTTAGAATTATTGGAGGATCTGCATTAGGCTTGCCGTTCCTTGACTGTTCGACAAAAATTTACCAATCTTCAATCAGAAAAAATGAATGGGCTCCTGGGGTGGAAAAGTGGGTTCAATCTGTTTGCCAGGCCTGTCCCGGAGGCTGTGGTATCCTTGTCAGGGTTGTTGATGGCAAAGCCGTAAAAATTGAAGGGAATCCCGCTCATCCTGTTAACCGTGGACGACTTTGCTCAACAGGTCAGGCAGGGCTTCAGATGCTTTACAATCCTGATAGAATCAAGGGTCCCATGAAGAAGATAGGAGGAAGGACTTCTGATAAATGGCAGGATATAAGCTGGGAAGAGGCCTTGGAGATGTTGGGTTCAAAATTACAAGAATTAAAGAAATCCAGGGAGGCTCATAAACTCGTTGTGCTATATGAAGAAAATAGGGGAATGGCCCACGAAATCTTTGACAGGTTTATAAAAGTTTTCGGCTCTCCCAATCATATTGGCAATGATTTTAACAAGACTCTCATCCAGGCTTTTTATCTTACTCAAGGGATTGATGATTTATTAGCCTATGATTTTGAAAACAGCAACTATATTCTTTCCTTTGGCAGCAGTTTTCTTACATCCTGGCCATCCCCAGTTCAATCCATGAAGGCTTATGCGTTTTTGAGGCAGGGAAGGCCCGGTAAAAAGGCGAAAATTATCCAGATCGAGCCTCGATTTTCTATAACCGCCTGCCGCTCAGATAGGTGGATCCCGATTGAGCCCGGCACAGAAGGACTTCTAGCATTAGGGATTGCATATGTCATCATAAAAGAAAGTCTTTATGATAGAAATTTTGTCGAGAAATTTACCTTTGGTTTTGAGGATTGGATTGATAAAAACGGAGAGAGTCATTACGGGTATAAAAGCTTAATATCGAATAAATATCGATTAGATTTTGTCTCAGAATCTACAGGCGTTTCTATGAATACCATTGTCACTCTTGCTAAAGAATTTGTGGCTAATAAGCCTGCCATTGCAATTTTAGACAATAATGCTACGGACTATTCCAATGGACTCTATAATGCTTTAGCCATTCATTCCCTAAACGCTCTGGTTGGAAGTATTGACGTCCCGGGAGGCGTTTTAGTCAAGAGAAGTGTTCCTCTTCAAGAATTGCCTCAGATATCTGTCGATGAAGCAACTGAGCAGAACCTTTCGATGCCCAGAATCGATAGCCAAGAAAAAGGCCAATTCCCATTGGCTTCTTCGGTTCCTTCCATGATCCCAGATAACATCCTTGAAGGAAAGCCATATCCTGTAGATTTACTTTTTCTGAATAAATCCAATCCTTTATTCTCCTCGCCGAATTCGGAGAAATACAGAAAAGCCTTTGAGAAAATTCCTTTTATAGTTAGTTTTTCTTCTTTTGTGGATGAGAGTACTCAATATGCAGACCTTATTCTTCCAGATAAGACCTATCTTGAAAAATGGCAATATGCAGAGAGTTCGTCTATATCGAAAATCCCAGTCATAGCCATAGGAGAGCCTGTATTAGAGAATCTCTTCAATGCCAAGTCAACAGAAGATGTCATTTTAGATTTAGCTCAAAGAATGGGGACACCTTTTGCCAGGCATTTTCCTTGGAGGAATTCTAAGGATTTTCTCTTGTATAAGATTGCTAGTCTTTTTCAGGCTCGCAGGGGAATTATCTTTGCCGATTATTTTGAAGAAACTCAGCTACGGCTTCTGGAAGAGCGGGGCTGGTGGGTTCCTCAATTCGCTACTGCCACCCAATTTAGGGAAGAATTAATGAAAAAAGGAGGATGGTGGGATCCATCCTACGGTTTTGGAGTAAGGAGTTTTATGTTAAGGACTCCTTCCAAGAAATTTGAGTTTTACTCTCAATTGTTCGAAGAAAAAATCGAAAAAATTGCGGAAGAGATAGGAGAAAGTAAAGAGGGTCAGAAGGAAACTTTCATGAAAAATCTAAAAATAGAGGCAGAAGGAGATGACGTTTTTATGCCTCATTATGAAAAAGCGCAATTTGAAGGCGAAGAGAAAGAATATCCTCTGCATTTGCACATATATCGACCCTTTAATTTATCTAATGAATATGAAGCTAACAAGCCCTGGTTTCAGGAGATTACGGGATTTCACCTCAATATGAATTGGGATTCATGGGCTGAAATTAATCCTCACACGGCTGCTGAGCTGGGAATCGCTGATAATGATCTAATATGGATTGAGTCAGTTCATGGGAAAATCCGCGTGAAAGCAAAAATCTATTCTGGAGCTATGCCTGATGTGGTCAGTGTCCCTTATGGATTGGGGCATAAAGCTCTTGGTCAGTGGGCCAAAAATAGAGGTGTTAATCCCATTGAATTAATAGAAACAAACTTGGATCAAGTGACAGGTTCCGCCGTGAAATTTTCAGTGCGAATAAAGGTTAATAAGGCCTAGTTAAAGGAGAAAAAAATGCCACGTTGGGGAATGGTTATTGATTTGGATAAGTGTACTGCGTGTCAAGCATGTGTTAATGCTTGCAAAGCTGAGAATAATATTCCTTTCTCCTCACCAAAAGAAGCGGATCGAAGAAGGATTATTTCTTGGATGAGTATTCTACCAATAATGGAAGGAGAATACCCTGATCTTAGAATGAGGTTTATTCCCAGACCATGTATGCATTGTGATAATCCTCCGTGCGTAAAAGTTTGCCCGGTAGGAGCTACTTATAAAAATAAAGAAGGAATGATTGCTCAGGTCTATACACAATGTATAGGCTGCCGGTATTGTACGAATAACTGTCCCTATACTCTGAAATATTTCAACTGGTTCACTCCTGAATGGCCTGAAGAAATGAAAAACTATTTAAACCCGGATGTTTCGATTCGTAACAAAGGAGTGGTCGAGAAATGTACTTTCTGCAATCATCGTTTGCAAAGAGCCAGAGAGAAAGCTCGGGCAGAAAACAGAGCGCTCAAGGAAAGTGATTATGTTCCTGCCTGTGTTCAGACCTGTCCGACAGAAGCGATATATTTTGGAGATTTGGATGATCCAAAGAGTACTGTAGCCCAGATGGCAAGAAGCCCTCGGGCCTTTCGTCTTTTAGAAGAATTGGGAACGGAGCCAAAGGTCTACTACCTTTCAGAAGGAGAATGGCATGGATAAAGATGGAATAGATAATCTTCTTGTTGGCGAGGTTCAGAGAGAAGATATCTCCATTCTCAAGCCTATTCTTCACACAAGCAAAAGATTTTATTTAGTGGTTTTTATTCTTGTGGTCATTATCTTAATCGGCGTACTTGCCTGGATCCTGCAGCTTCGCAGTGGTTTAGGGATAACTGGATTAAATCATCCAATATTTTGGGGATTTTACATAACGAACTTTGTCTTTTTTATCGGCATCAGTCACGCAGGGACTTTGATTTCAGCTATCCTTCGCTTAGCTCATGCGGAATGGAGAAGAGCCATTACCCGTTCAGCCGAAGTCATAACCGTTGTGGTTCTCTTTTTTGGTGTTTTCAACATTATTACTGATTTGGGTCGGCCAGAAAGAATGCTTAAGACTATTTCTGACGGTAAATTGAATTCTCCTTTGCTTTGGGATGTTTTAAGCATATCGGTTTATTTAATAGCCAGCGCCATTTATCTTTACTTGCCTCTCATTCCCGACATTGCGTTGATGAGAGATAAATTGAAAAGCAAAACAAAGGGATTTTTCTATAAAATACTTGCTTTAAATTGGAAAGGGACTGAAAAACAGTGGAAAATCCTTGAACGAGCTATAGCTATAATGGCAGTTGTCGTTATCCCTGTTGCTGTTTCTGTTCATACTGTGGTTTCTTATGTTTTCGCTATGACCATTCAGCCGATGTGGCACAGTACAATTTTTGGTCCTTATTTCGTTACAGGAGCCATTTTCTCTGGCATTGCCGCCTTGATCATTGCCATGTATTTTATCCGAAGGAGCTATCATCTAGAGAATTATTTGAAGCCTATTCATTTTAATAACTTGGGTTTGTTACTTATGGTTATGAGTCTTTTATGGTTTTATTTTACTTTTACTGAGAATCTGACAGCTTTTTATGGAGCTGAGCCTGCCCATCTAACAGTTTTTTGGAGCAAATTCATTGGAGCATATGCCCCTTATTTTTGGACCATGGTAGTATGCTGTTTTATCATTCCTCTCATTATTCTTTCTAATAAAAGAACAAGGACTGTTACTGGGACGATGATTGCTTCAGTCTCAGTTATTATTGGAATGTGGCTGGAGAGATTTACCATAGTGCTTCCCACTTTAATAAACCCCAGGCTTCCTTATCAAACAGGCTCCTACCATCCCACCTGGATTGAATTTGCTATTACAGCGGGCTGCTTTGCGACCTTTATTTTACTCTACATCCTATTCACAAAGTTTTTTCCGATAATTTCTATATGGGAAGTGAAAGAAGGAAGGGAGATAGGTGTCAAAGAAACTGAGGAACGGATTAAAAGTTATCTTCCTGGAAAAGATTTATAAAAATGGCTATTCTTCCATTTGTGTATATTGATAAGAAAATATTCGGGAATGGCCTCGCTCTCGTTCAGATTTTTAACGCCATTCTCTCCTCGCTCTTCTCGGCGGCTGCGGAACTCGCTGTGCTCAGACATCCTCACCAAACAGAGGGGACGTTCCCTGTGGGGACACCCTTTCTGTTCAGGTTTCTTTCTA
>CAZSPM010000069.1:0-7706 GCA_964608785.1 uncultured Eubacteriales bacterium | reverse complement strand
GAGATTTTTATCTCAAGTTTTTAGAAACGACAATATTGACCCATTTTTCAAAAAAGGAGCTTGTTTCAATTTCCAATAGAGAGAGGGTTTTGAGAAAGTTTGATGAACTTGCTAAGATCCCTGAAATCGAAGGTCCCAAGTTTATCTTTTCCCACATTTTGATTCCACATCATCCTTTCATTTTCGATCAAGATGGAGAAGACCCTAGAGATAGTTCTGAGCCCAAAAAAAGCCGACATGAGAGTTATATAGCCCAGTTGAAATTTACAAATAAAAAGATCAAATGGCTTTTCGATCAGATTTTAGAAACTTCAAAAAATCCACCAATTATTGTCGTACAATCTGATGAGGGCCCTGGAGACGATGAGTTGCCCGCTTTTGAAGTAGCGAAGTTTGATGGAATAAAAAGACTGAAAATGATGTTTAGGATTATGCGAAGAATTCTGAATGCTTACTATCTTCCTGGCGCTGATAAAAATGTATTATATGAGACCATGACTCCTGTAAACACCTTTCGCTTAATTTTCAATATCTATTTTGGCACAGATTATGAATTGCTTGAGGATGTAGTCTACACAACGAAAAGAGATAGAGATTTATATAAAAAGTTCGAATTAGTCTCTCCAAATATGTTTGTTCAATAAAAGATTGAGTTGGATTTCAATTTTTTTCTTGCTTATATATTTTCAGTTCAGCCACTGACCACAAATATTTCCTGCTGTTGCCTATATGAGTGAGTTTTAAGTATTTGAGTTTACATCCACTCAGGTATACATCTTGGACCTTGTTCCTAGGCGAGGAGATCAGTTTTTTCATAAATTCTCCGGTTGAATACGCATCGGGAATCTTACACCACTCTTTCCCATCAAGCGAGGCTTCTGCTTTAATATCCATGGCGAAATCATCAGGGAAATTTTCATTATGGAGCGAAACTTTGGCTATCTGGACTGGCTCCTTCAACTCGATACTAAGGAAATCACCCGTTTTTTTCCCGCTTACATTCCTCCATCTTGTCTTTGGGTCGTTATCTTTAAGAAAGGAAAGAAGTCGTTCATTTATGCTGGCTTTCATCTTCCATTGAGTAGGTGGAATTTCTTGATAGCGGGTGGATAATTCTCTTTTCTTTCCTTCTTTCTGAAAGTTAATCTCATAGATAAGATCTCTTCCAAAGATTGGTGGAAGAGAGTTGGGCTTTTTAAGGCTATATTTGAATTCTTTTGCTAATTTCAAATCTGAATCAAATTCGTTACTTATTCTCTGCATAATCTCTGTTAGTTTCTTTTCATTCCACATTTGAGTGTGCAAAACAGTATATTTCACTCTAAGAGATTTTAAAATATCTACACAAGTGGAGGATGGGAATTCTTCGAATATTGTGCGGATGTAGTGAGTTGTAGGAGGGAGGAAGCCGCTATAGCCGTTGACTATCTTCTTTCCATGAAAAGTGGAAAAATACATGTAAATAGCGTCATGACTCGAGGGATGTAAGAATGGAAGTTCTATGAGAGCAAAATCATCTTTTTTTTCTTTTAGCCATCTGTAGGTAGGGGGGATATCCTTTCTGACTGGAATGAAATATGTCCTGTGAGGAATATTCAGATATTCAAGGTTTATAAAAATTAACAAAATAGCTGTCAGAATTACTTTAAGTTGCTTCTTTGCTATCTTGGCAAAGAGATATTTGAAGCCATATCCTGCTAGGACAGAAAGACTGAAGATAACAAACACAGCATACCTTGAGGGGACCCTGATGCCTTTAAAGCCAGGAACAAGATTGTAAAACCATTTGAAAGGGAGAGAAAGGTTCTCTAATGATTCTCCCATGAAGGCAAATATGCTGCCAAAAGATAAAAAGAGTGCCCAGAAAAATATAAAGATATAAAGAAACGCATTTATGGTTTCGTTGGATGGTTTTTCCCTTTTTCTGAATGTGAAATAGAAAAAGGAAAAAAGACTATAAAGTATCCCTGCTACAAGAATGGACAAGGCTTGTTTGGCCGGATTGTGAGCTGAAATGGCGAACAGGCCTAATTGTAGAGCGAATCCCCCGGTCAATTTAATAAGCAAGATCATTATTAGATTTATAAAAATAATAACTGCTGTGGCGGTGCCTATGATTTTAGGAATACTCCTCAATGGTTTTATTTTTTTGAAAATAAAAAAACCTGCTAATAGTAAAACAGTAATCCCAGGAAACAGGCGACTTTCATGGCCTCCCAGGGAAGCCATCTTTCCACCTAATAAAAGATTATTAGAAGAAGTTCCCAAATAATTAATGATATCTGCACCTTCCGCTAACTTTCTTTCAAAACCGAAGCTTTTAAAAAGTGAAAAATATGGAAGGGAAAAGGTGAGTAAAATTAACCCAGAAAGGATTAAGGGAACAGCAAGTTTGAAAAGAAAGGAAACCTTTATTTTTCTAAAGAAGAGAATTAATAGGGTAGGAAGGATGATGATCAGCATAGAAAGAAAGAAAAGGCCGTAATAAATACAAGCTAAAGCCTGGAGTGTGAAAAAAAAGGAGAACAAGAGGGAATTCTTGACATTTTCCTTTTCAAAAAATTTGTGGAGGAAGAGAAAAGAAAGGGGAATCAACCAGGAACTTATAAGTTGAACGTGAGGGGTGTGATCCAAGTTGTAATTATTAAACGCAAATATGATGCCGCAAGCGATACCTGCTGCAGTATTCCGGGTAAGATGTCTCACAAGAAGAAACATGGCATATCCACAAAGGAAGTAGGAGAGAAGGAAAATGAAGTTATAAGAAAGTATAGGATTTTTGACGAAATAATATATGGGGAGAGAGAGTATAGCCTGAGGAAATAAATTTTCGGAGAAACTGAGTGTATTGGGAAAGGGATAGAAAATGTTGGCTTCGAAAAGCTTTAACGGATTGGAGAAAAGCTGCTTTTGGACCCAATTGATGGCCCAGGTATTCAGCAGAGGATCCCCCGGATCGTGAACAGAATTACTCGGATTTAAAGATAAGGGGAAGAGTTGAATTAAAGTTAAAAAGACGAATAAAAGTATTACGGCTGTTTCGATTTTTACATCTTTTTTCATGAGTGAAAGTCTGTTCTGTTGCTTTCTAATTTCGATAAATATTTTTTTACCAAAGCGATAGCCAATCCTGCCAGCCCCACCAGGCCGATTAAATTAGTGAAGGCCATCATCCCGTTGAAGACGTCTCCGATAGACCAGGCCGTTTCAACTTTCATCACGGCTCCGATAAAAATAACGATACAGAAAATCCAGCGGAAAGGATGCCTTACCCAGTTGCCCAAAAGATACCTGAAGGAAATCTCTCCGTAATAGGGAACGGCAATCAAACTGGAATAGCCGAAAAGGAAAGAGCTCGCGGCGACAATCAAGCCTCCGACAGGACCTAGAGCCGCATCAAATGCGGATGCGGTCATTTCAGTACTGGTGATTCCTTGATTCCAGACTCCTGCGGTGAGAACAGCAAAAGCTGTAAGAGAACAGATAATCACAGTGTCGATAAAAACATCAAGAGAAGCGATCAAGCCTTGCCGTACTGGTTCGCTTGTGCGGGCTGATGCGTGAAAGACAGCTGCAGTTCCTGTTCCCGCCTCGTTCGAATAGGCTCCCCTGGCCAGCCCATAGCGGATAGCCCTTGCCATGGTCGCGCCTGCCACTCCTCCTGAAATGGATGAGGGCTTGAACGCGCCGACAAAGATAAGGGAGAGGGCGTGGGGAAGTTGAGAAGAAAAAATGATGATTGTCAGAAGTGCGCCTGCGATATACAGGAAAACCATGATAGGGGTCAAGAATTTTGTCACTTTAGCTATGGATTTGATCCCGCCAATGATGACGAGCCACGTCAGCACGGCCAACCCCAATCCAGAGACCCAGGGTTCGAGCCCGAGCTGTGTTTGGAGAGCAAGTGCTATTGAATTGGATTGAATGGAGCTGGTTGAATAAAGGGGTTTACATCCCATGAAAAAGGCATAAATACCTGCCAGCCACGGCAGATGCAATCCTTCCCTTATATAGTACATGGGACCACCTGCCACTGTGCCGTCAGGATCAGTTATCTTGAACTTCTGGCCCAGAACAGCTTCAACCAGCTTTGTGGCCATGCCGAAGAAGGCGAGAAGCCACATCCAGAAGACAGCTCCTGGTCCGCCCATTGCGATAGCCGTACAAACTCCAGCAATGTTTCCGTTGCCGACTGTACAGGCCAGAGACGTGGTTAATGCCTGGAAAGGAGTGATCTCTCCCTTCCGCTCCTTCTTACTCTCGCCGAAATCCTGTTGTCCAAAAAGGAAGCGGGAGGAGAGTTTAAGGCGGCGAATTTGGATAAAACGCAGGCGAAGGGTTAAATAGAGTCCTACACCAAGAAGGAGGATAATCGTTTGAGGGCCCCAGACTATTGAGCCGAGAAATCGTATAGCGTGCTCAAAAATGTCCAATTCTTTTTCTTATTTCATTTTTTCATCTGGAATGACAGGAAGGAGCAGGTGAGAGGGGTATTTTTTACTGTGATAGATCTTCTGCTCTGCTTTCACATAGCGAGTTTCTTTTTCGTTATGGCCGCCTGTGTTCAGGTTGCGAGAGAAAAGAGGAAAAGAGGCTGAAGCCACCTCCACCCGGAGAGAGTCTCCAGCAGGAATAGTAACTCCTGTCTGCCAGAGGTCGAGGGTGTATTTGTATATTTTTCCCGGAGTGAGACTTGTGGGCTTTTTCATAGATTTATGGAAGCGAGCCCTGATTTTCCCTTCGGCCAGACGATAGGTTTTCCCATTTTTTGTGACCCAGACAAGGCGCATAAACCAATCGGTATCCTTGGCAGAAGTGGACGCATAGAGGACAGCCGATACAGGGCCGGCAAAAGTCATGGGTTTATCCAAGGGTTTTGTCTGGTATACGAGGATGTCGGAACGGCTCTGAGTTATTTTTTCGTGGTGGGCCTCTGCTTCTTTTTTCTTTTCTTCGACTGATTTCACTTTCTTTTCTTCCTCTTCTGTTTCTTCATAAAAATCGGGGCTGGGAGTGGGATCTCCGGGATCATAAGTGTAGTCATCTGGAGGTGAGTCCTTTGGCTGTAGAACAGGAGTTAGGATGCCGTCTCCCTTGGAGGTATTGGCTTTGCCGTTGCTCTGAAGATACCATTTCTGGAATTTTGTGTAGGAAAGTGGATAGACATTGTCATGAAGCCATTGGTTGGAACCCATGGTAAAGATACTTACCAGGGGTTCTTTGGCAATTTTGTTTTCTATTCCTTTGAGCCAATAATCAAACCAGCGCAGGTAATCCCTTTGCAGGTCAATTATGGCTTGGGGCCCGAAGTCAAGGTCCCCCATACTCCTTGCGGCTCTGTCTGTATGGCCCCAGGGTCCTAGAGTGAGTTTCTGATTAGGATGGCCGTGAGATTTCATGGCAGCATAGTTAAGCTTTGAGCCAATCCCATCCCCGTCAAACCAGCCCGATTGATGAAAAACAGGGATACGGACTTTCTTGAGGTATTCAAGGAAGTTTGCTCTCTCCCAATATTCATCGTTGGTGGGATGTTCGATCCATTTTCTCCAGTAGGGATTTTCTTTGCCTAGGACTTTTTTATCCAGATCGATCACCGGCAGAGTAGTGAGGAGTTTCATATATTTCTTTTCGCCGATGCGGCTCATTGCTGCTCCTGAAATGTCGGCGGTTGCTTCTTGTTCCAGAATATCTGCCCACCAGATACCTCCTAGAATGAAAAAGACACCGTATTCATAGGGGATGTTGTAGAAGGGATCAGGAGGCGCCACATTGGGGATTATGGTGACAAGGTGAGGAGGCCGTTCTCTGGCCGCCCACCACTGAACCCATCCCACATAGGAGCCGCCGATCATACCCACTTTGCCGGTCGACCAGGGCTGCTTGGCAAGCCATTCGATGGTGTCATATCCATCCTGAGGCTCATTCACAAAGGGCTCCCAGATACCGGGAGAACCGAAGCGTCCACGGCAGTCCTGAAGAGCGAAGATGTAACCTCGACGGGCATAATATTTTGCCTGAAGTTCTCCCATTTCTTTTTTATAGGGCGTGCGGGTGAGAATCACTGGGAATTTTCCTTCAGCCTGGGGGCGATAGATATTGGTGGACAACTTAATCCCATCTCTCATAGGGATCCCCACATTGGCTTGCGTTACAATTTCATATTCAGGAGCAGACAGTAAAGGATCAGTGACTGGTTTTTTAAGGAGAATTTCATATCCTTCTCTCACATAGGCAGCACTCTGAGAAGGAACATCCGCCAGGTAAAGTCTATCCTTCTTGTCAACCCAGAGAGTGATATCGACGCCAGGAAGTCCGGCGATGAATTTTCTAAATTTCATATCTTTCCCGGCTATAGTCCGCTCCTCTTCCTCTTTAAACTCGAGAGTGACTTTTTCCATCGCTCCTGGGATGATGAATAGTGGAAGAGTCTGTTTTCCTCCCTTGTCTAACTCATAAGCCCTGACAGATTGGCTGACTAGAGCGGGAGAGAAGTTTTCGAAGAGAACGGCTCTATTTTTGAGCTCAATGGTAACAGTTTTTTCCTTAAAAGTTCTGGTGACAGTACTACCCTTTCGGGTGAATTCCATGGTTCCCAGGGGAGATTCCTGGACGATTTTTATCCATAATCCTTTCTTGTCCGTCTCGATTGTCGTTGTATAAGTGGCTGACTGGCCCGCCATGGTAATTACAGCGCTGTTTGCGAATTTCCCTCCATTTTCCCACTTGAAGTTTATTTCAACGATGGGATCTTCGTTTTGATAGATGCGAAAGACTCCTTCATCGCTGAAGCCTGCAAGAGAAGCCGGGAGTGCCTCTGTTTTTTTCTCCTCAACTTTTTGCGGTTTTGTCAAAGAGAGACCGGAGTGGAGTGAAAAGGCCAGAAGAGGTAAGATCAGAACGAGAAGAATGAATATTTTTTTGAGATTTTTCTTTGAACCCATAAATTCCTCCTAAAAAGCTTTACTGATTTTTGTCATTATAACCACAATTCTTTAAAAAATAAATATGAAACAAAATTGAGAGAAAGGGGAACAGGCTACTTTTTTTTCTTTTTTCTTTCGATTTCTTTTTTTATCGCATTATGGAGAACAAGGAAGTAATATGCGGCCAGAAGGACAACTATGATTGAGAATCTATACACATTCCCTTGGAGAAGGGAGTACACGGCATAAATGACGATGCCGATGAGAAGAAACAGATGAAAGAAGGCAAATATCCAATCTGACATTCTAGTCGATAGTTCGATAGGGGTCAGGTCTTGTTTTTTGGGCAAAAAACAAGACCTGACCCCAGTATTTTATTCTATTCGACGAACGGAAATGATTGTTATGGTCTCCCGCGGTACATCACTGCGGCCTCTTTTTATCATTGTCTTGACATTGGCAATGGCATCCACAACATCCATGCCCTTTAGAACCTTTCCGAAGACGCAATAGCCAAAACCACCCTCAGTATTATCTTTATAGTCTAAGCCAAGATTGTCCACGTGGTTGATAAAAAATTGGCTGGTCGCGCTGTCTATGATATTTGTGCGGGCCATAGCTATTGTACCTCTTTTGTTACTCAATCCATTTGCCGCTTCGTTTTTTATGGGCGGCTTTGTAGGAATACTGTGGAAATCTGGAGTGAGACCGCCCCCCTGAATCATGAAGTCTTTAATCACCCGGTGAAATATTGTTCCATCATATTTTTTCTCATCCATATAA
>CAZSPM010000068.1:0-7728 GCA_964608785.1 uncultured Eubacteriales bacterium | reverse complement strand
AAGAATAATGCCAAGAAGGAGGAAGTAAAAGAAATCCTTGCTAGAAGAGATTTTGATTTTCTGTTTGGATAGCCATAACAAAAGACCTAGGGTTATGCTGGCAAAGAAAACCCGTCCAAGAACAATTATCACAGGAGATAACGTAATCCATTTCCCGAAAAGTCCGGCTAATCCAAATAACAAAACAGCGATATGAATTTCAAAAAGACTTCTCTTAGAGGGGTCGGGTCTCAACATTTGACATATTTTCTCATATTTTTGGGGTCAGGTCTTGTTTTTTGCCTTTTTTATTTCTGCATATCTATTGATATCCCTTGCGTTTTGTCAAGATTAATCAGAATCAAGAATCGAGACCTAGCTGCAAGAAAAAAGCAAAAAACAAGACCTGACCCCAAAAATAGTTAAATTGTTTTTTGAATTCATTGAAAATTATGATAATATAATGTTTAAGCAATATAGGAACATAGTTTCCTTACCAGAAATTCAAACACCTTTTAAAATGACATATCTAGTTTATGCCCGCAAATACAGACCTCAGACATTCGAGGGAATGATCGGCCAAAAACCTGTCGTTCAAACTCTTAAGAATGCTATTAAAAACGACAGGGTGGCTCACGCTTATATATTTTCTGGAATGAGAGGCGTAGGAAAAACAACTGCCGCTCGAATCCTAGCCAAAGCGCTGAACTGTCAACATGGTCCCACCCCCACTCCTTGTAACAAATGCGAATATTGCTCGGCTATTAACGATGACCGCTCTGTTGACGTCCTAGAAATAGATGGAGCATCTAACCGTGGAATCGATGAGGTGCGATCTCTTCGAGAAGGGGTAAAGTACAAGCCAATTCACAGCCGCTATAAGGTCATTATCATCGATGAGGTTCATATGCTTACTCGAGATGCCTTCAATGCCCTGTTAAAAACTCTGGAAGAGCCTCCTGGTCATACTGTGTTTATATTTGCTACGACAGAATTCCATAAGGTTCCGGCCACCATAGTTTCCCGCTGTCAACATTTTGAATTTAAGAAAATCTCTCAAAAGGAAATCATTAATCATTTGCTGGACGTCACTCAAAAAGAGAATATAGAGATTTCTCCCTATGGTTTGAACCTTATAGCCGAGGTTGCCGATGGCAGCTTGAGAGATGCACAAAGCTTGCTCGATCAGGCCGTGGCTTTTTCTGGTGAAGTCATTAACGATGAGGATTTAAAGGAAATATTAGGAACCATCAACAGAGAGATGCTGTTTGAGTCTTCGAGAATAATCTTTGAAGAAAAACCAGATCAGGTTTTTCCGCTGGTGGAGAAAATTGTGGATAGTGGATACGATCTTCGATTCTTCTATAAAGAACTGATTAGGCATTTTAGAAATTTATTGCTTGTAAAATCGGTTGAGCACCCACAGGAATTAGTGGCTTTAGGTGAAGAGGAAATAAATCAGCTGAAAGAGCAGGTGAAGGATGCTTCTCCTGAGGAGATTATGCGATATTTAATTGCGCTTCAACAGGGTGAACAGGGATTGAAATTTTCCTCTCACCCCAGAATTTATTTAGAAGTTCTATTGGTTAAATTGTGCCAGTTTAAAAAAATTATCCCGCTAAAAGATATAATTCAAGACTTAGAAGATATTAAAAAAGGGATTAAAATTCCTTCAAAGAATCTAAAGAACTTTGAAGATCCTTCCCAGAGGCAGAACAGGGCTGTGGAGGAGACTGTTTCATCTCTTGACGCTGCAATTCCTGCCAGAGCGCAGAAAGCGGGAGCCAGAGATAAGAAAGAAATTTTTGCGAGCATATTGGAAGTTCTTCAGAAAGAAAAAGGCCATCTAGCCGCAATTTTGGCTCAACATTCTTCTATTAAACTAAAAGATGAAGCTCAGGAATCAAAGATTTCTCGTAGAAAAGGAGATAGAATCCCTGATCAAAAAACTTTAGAGATATTTTTTTCAGGTGGAAACAAGTTTTATATTGATACTGTAAAAAAGGAAAAAAAGTTATTAGAGAAAGTCGCTTCTGAAGTAACTGGTCATATGGTTAATATTAAAATTTCTGAGGAAATTGTAGAGGAGGAAGGCAATAGAGAGAAAGAGATTGAGACAGCTTTGAAGGATCCGTCAGTTCAACATTTTATGGATATATTCAAAGCTCAAATACTGACTGTCGAACCGATAACAAGAGCCAAAGATAAAGAACAATAACCTCAATTCAATCTTGAGGAGAAGAAAAATGAAAGGTATGGCAAATTTACAAAAAATGCTAAAAAACGCAAAAGAAATGCAGGAGAAGCTAAAAAGTGAATTGGCTGAGATGAGCGTTGAGGGTTCCAGTGGAGGCGGAATGGTCACTGTTACTCTTGATGGGACCAAGAGTTTAATCTCTATCCGAATAGATCCAGAAGTTGTGAATAAAGACGATATCGAGATGCTTCAAGATTTAATCGTGGCCGCATTTAACGATGCCGGAACAAAGGTTGACGAGGCCGTATCCCAAAAACTTGGGAGTCTGGGAGCCGCTTTTAAAATTCCTGGACTTTTCTAATGATCGAACAGGAACACCCTCTTCACAGGCTCATTGAAGAGTTGAAAAAAATACCCAGTATCGGAGCCAAGACAGCCCAACGAATTGCATTCTATCTCATAGGCCTTCCCCAGGAAGAATCAGAGCGACTGGCAGATGCCATAAGAGATGCCAAGCAAAAAATGTTTTACTGTTCTGTCTGTAACAGTCTGACTCATGTGGACCCCTGCCAGTATTGCTCGGATTCGGACCGAAGCGATGAAACCCTGTGTGTTGTTGAAGAACCTTTCAATATTTCATCAATAGAGAAAACTGGGATCTATAACGGGAGATATCATGTTCTCTTGGGAAGTCTCTCTCCATTGAAAGGTGTAGGCCCAGATGAACTTAAGACTGAGATCCTGATTAAAAGAATTGGCGAAGGCAATTTTAAAGAGATTGTCATTGCCACAAATCCTACAGTAGAAGGAGAGGCCACAGCCCATTTTCTTGCAAAAATTTTAAGAACGTTTAATGTCAAGCTTACGAAGCTAGCCATGGGTTTGCCTGTCGGGTCTGATCTGGATTATGCTGATCAGGTCACTATCAAGAAAGCTTTGGAAGGCAGGACAGAGCTTAAAGAATAGAATTTGTTTTCCAGTGAGACTGCCACGCTCCCTTCAGTCGCTCGCATACAAGATATATTGATATATGAAGGATGATTGTGACGCACAAATTATCATAATAATGAGGAGGCTAAATGAAAGAGACAATTGAGATACGCTGGCATGGTCGAGCAGGCCAGGGTGTGGTAACTGCAGCAGTCATTTTAGCAGACGTCCTCTCATATGAGGAGGATATTCATGTCCAGGCTTTCCCTGAATTCGGAGCCGAAAAGAGAGGAGCGCCCATTTTGGCTTTCAATCGTATAAGCCAGAAACCTATCCGCTCTCACAGTCAAGTTTATTATCCAGACATAGTTGTGGTGACTGATCCGAGTCTGCTGGGGCTTGTGGATGTCAGTAGCGGTGCAAAGGATGATGCGATATATCTGATGAATACGACCTTTGACATTTCGCTCATCCGGGAAAAACTCGCATTGGGGAATAGAAAAATATATAGCCTAGATGCTTATACTATTGCCACAGATGAATTGGGTAAAGCTATTCCCAACGTTCCTATGGTTGCCGCTTTGGTGAAAATAATGGAGCTAATAAAACTTGATGCTTTTAGAGAACGACTCAAGATATCTCTGAGCAAAAAGTTGCGACCTGAGGTTGTGGAGATGAACATGCGAACGGTAGATAGAGCCTTTAAGGAGGTAAAAGAAGGATGAAAAAAGAGAGTTGGAAAGAATTAACAATTGGGACTATTAACCTTGAGGCAGGAAACTCAGTGAAAAATCTAACTGGGACCTGGCGTTCGGGCAAGAAGCCCCAGTTCATTAAGGAAAACTGTATTCATTGTTTTTTTTTGCTGGGTTTATTGTCCTCATTTTGCCATCCTTGTTGAGGAGGACAAAGTGAAAGGCATTAATTATGATTACTGCACTGGATGCGGGATATGTTCTGTAGAATGTCCGACCAAGGAAAAGGCCATTGTTATGGTGAAAGAGGAAATAAAACTGGCTGAAGGGATTGCAAAATGAGCACATTTAAAACATTAAACGGAAATCAGACAATTGCTGAAGCAGCGAGACAGGTCGATCCAGATGTAGTGGCAGCTTATCCTATTACACCGTCCACGGCAATCGTTGAGGCCATAGCTCAATTTAAAGCTGATGGGCTGATTAGTGGTGAATTTGTGTGTCCAGAAAGCGAACACAGTGCAATGAGCGTCTGTATCGGAGCTGCTTCGGCTGGGGGAAGAGTTATGACAGCCACAGCCTCCCAGGGTTTAGCTCTGATGTGGGAAATGCTCTACATAGCTGCTGGTTTAAGGCTGCCGATAGTGGCAGCAATCGCGAATCGTTCCTTGAGTGCTCCGATAAATATTCACGGTGACCACAGCGATACCATGGGAGCCAGGGATTCGGGATGGATCCAGATATATTCAGAGAACAGCCAGGAAGCCTATGATAATTTTATCCAAGCTTTTCGAATAGCCGAACATCTAGATGTCAGAACTCCGGTTTTAGTAGGATTGGATGGTTTTATCATCAGCCATTCTATGGAGGTTATCCAGATTGAGGATGATGATGAAGTCAAAAAATTCGTGGGAGAATACAAGCCTGTCTATCCTCTTCTGGATACTGGCCAGAAGATGACGGTCGGCCCCATAGATTTTACAGATTATTACTTTGAGCATAAGAGAAGCCAAATCGAAGGGATTGAGAATGCTCCTCCAGTTATTGAAAAGGTAGGAAAGGAATTTGGCCAAAAATTTGGCCGCGAGTACGGCTTCTTCGAAGAATACAGAATGGATGATGCGGAGACATGCATTGTGGTCATGAGCTCAGCAGCAGGGACATGCAAGGACGCTATAGATGAGTTGAGGTCAAAAGGGAAAAGAATTGGACTCCTGAAGCCGCGAATCTTTCGTCCGTTTCCCTGCCAGAAGATTGCAGAAACCCTGAAGACAATGAAAGCAGTGGCTGTCCTCGACCGTTCATCGAGCCCCGGAGCGTTCGGAGCCCCTCTTTTCACAGAGATTCGTTCCGCGCTTTATGATTACAAAGAACGACCCCAGATAGTGAATTATGTCTATGGCTTAGGTGGAAGAGATATCATGGTGGAACATTTTGAAGAGGTTGCTCTGAACCTTGAAAAGGTTGCTGAAACAGGAAAGGTTGAAGAACAGCTCGGCTACATTAATTTGAGAGAATAGAGAGAGGAGAAAAGAATGGCAAAATTAAAAGATTTAGCTTTGATGGAAGATAGATTGGTGGCCGGCCATGGAATGTGCATTGGTTGTGGGATCCCGCTTATTTTTAAAATCATCCTGAGAGCTACCGAAGACCCATTGATCATTGCCAATGCAACCGGTTGTTTGGAGGTTTGTACGACTATCTTCCCCCGCACTTCATGGAATGTAACTTGGCTCCATAGTGCCTTCGAGAATGCTGCCTCGACTATCGCTGGGGTTGAAGCTATGTACACGGCTTTAAAAGGAAAGGGGAAGATTCCTGAGGACAAGAAGATAAAGTTTTTAGGTGTTGGAGGCGATGGAGGAACGTATGATATTGGGCTCCAAGCTCTCTCAGGGGCCGTGGAAAGAGGACATGACATTGTTTATGTTTGCTATGATAACAATGTCTATGCCAATACTGGAGGACAGAGGTCTTCGGCAACACCCATGGGTGCCTCAGCGACAACCTCTCCAGCCGGAAGTCAGATTCCTGGGAAATTGCAGCACCGGAAGGATTTGGCCAAAGTATTAGTCGCGCACAATATTCCCTATGTTGCCCAAGCCAGTCCGAATCGGTGGCAGGATCTATATAACAAGGCCAAGAAGGCTTTTGAAGTAGAAGGGCCTGCTTTTTTGAACGTACTCTGTCTCTGCCCGACCGAATGGAAGAGTGATGAGTCTCAAGGCGTTCGTTTAGCTCAAACTGCTATTGACACGTGCGTCTGGCCGCTTTATGAAGTTGAGGACGGGAAATACAAGATTAATTATAAGCCAAAAGAAAAGAAGCCGGTCCTGGAGTGGCTTGAGCCTCAGGGGAGATTCCGCCACCTCTTTAAGGAAGAGAATACTTGGATTTTAGAGGAAATCCAGAAAAAAGTCGACAAGGACTGGGAAGAGCTAAACAAGCTAGCCAACCTCTAAACAAGCATTGGGGTCAGGCTTGAATAACTTGAATAATTCTTCGGGTTCCAGCGGAGTTAAAAAAAATGTCATTCCCGCAGAAGCGGGAATCCAGGCTTGTTCCCGCTGAAGCGGGAAACGAGATATATAAAAGACTCTTATCCAGATAGGTCTGGATTCCTGCTACCTGCTTCTGCAGGCACAAGTTTCACAGGAATGACAGAAAGTTATTCAAGCCTGACCCCAAAGGAGAAGGAGGTAGAGTATGAAAATTACGCAGATCGATGTTTTTCAGGTGAACTACAAACTTTTGGATCACAAATATGCATGGTCCAGAGGTCATGCCGTTACCTCTTTTGTGAGTACAATCGTCAGAATTTCCACTAATACCGGTTTAAAGGGATATGCTGAGGTGTGCCCTCTAGGTTCTGCCTACATGGATGCATATGCACGAGGAGTGCCCAGTGGAATCGAGGAAATAGGACCTCTGCTCCTCGGCCAAGATCCGCGCCAACTGAATGCCATCAATGATTTAATGGATCAAGCGGTAACCGGGCATACCTACATCAAATCACCCCTTGATATTGCCTGCTGGGATATCCTCGGGCAGGCAACAGAGGTCCCTATCTGTACCTTGCTGGGCGGACGTTATGTTGAGAATTTTCCTCTTTACAGGGCCATATCTCAAGGGTCATCAGGAGAAATGGCTGATCATGTGGCGCGCTTCAGGGAGGAAGGATACCGACGATTTCAGCTTAAGGTTGGAGGCGATCCAGATAAAGATGTTAAGCGAATCAAAGCTGTTCTCAAGGTCATCCAGCCTGGAGATATACTCGTGGCAGATGCTAACACCGGATGGCTCACCCATAAAGCCATCCGTGTGGTTAATGCTCTAGAAAAGGAAGATTTCTATGTTGAACAACCTTGCTTGACTCTTGAAGAGTGTCTTATTGTTCGTGAACACACTCGGTTGCCCATGGTTTTAGATGAGGTGATCAAAGGGGTAGGCCCGTTTTTGAAAGCATATAATCAGAGGGCCATGGATGTTGTCAACCTTAAGATTTCCCGACTTGGGGGCCTGACCAAAACCAAACAAATGAGAGATCTTTGTGAATCACTCGGAGTGGTAATGACTTTAGAAGACAGCTGGGGAGGCGATATTACTACCGCAGCCATTGCTCATCTTGTTGGTAGCACACGATCAGAATTTTATTTCACTTCAACGGATTTTAATAGCTACAATGATGTTCATCTTGCTGATGATGCGCCAAGAAGAAAGAATGGACGGCTCGAAGTTCCCTCTGGTTCTGGGCTTGGTATCCATGTTGACGAGAAACTTTTGGGCAAGCCAGTGTTAACATTAAAATAGAGATGGAAACGTTGAAGAAGAGGTTGGAAAAGAAGAAAATATAATGATAGGTTTGGAGGATTATTAATGAAAAAACATATTTTTTTCTTGTTTATATCCATCCCTTTTTTATTCAAT
>CAZSPM010000067.1:0-7741 GCA_964608785.1 uncultured Eubacteriales bacterium | reverse complement strand
TCATCATACAGCGATGAATGAAGTATGAGACATTTCGCCCCCAATCTTTTTAGGTCCCGGATATTTTGTGCCAAGGATTCCCTCTGCCATCGCCTCTTCAGCTCATAGTACAAGGGAGGATAGTACCCCGAGTAGCCATTAATCAACTTTTTCCAATGATAGGTAGAGTAATATATTCTGGGGCATTCTTTTCTGAATGCGGGCTCCTTTGGTTTCGGAAAAGGAAGTTCAGCAATGGCAAAATCGCCTTCTTTTTTTGCTAACCACTTGTAAACTTCAGGGATGTTTTCTTTTGCGGGGACACTCTTCCAAGGAATCGGGATGGATAAGTACTCCACAAGAATTAGGAGTATAATGGAGGAAAATATGGCCAAAGGCATCCTGTTTTTCATTCGGGAAAGAGAGGATAGGATTGCTTTGACTCCATAAGCGGCGAGGATTGCGAGAGAAAACATCACTAGGATATGAAAGCGAGAAGCCACTCGTATACCTTTAAAGCCAGGAACAAATTTGTATAAAAGTATGTATGGACCGTTGGGGCCTAGGGTAAAAAGGAAAGAAAGGACCAGCATGATGATATAGAAGTAAGTGGGCGTCTGGATAAAGGTTTTTTTCCATCTTCTTTTTTCTCTTATGCTGTAGATTGAGCCGATGATGGCTAGTAGAAAAGCAAAGATACCCGGAAATAGCTGTCCTTCAGATTTTGCAAAGCGGGAGGTGAGATGGCCATATATTCTGTTCACCGGAGAAGTAGCGAGATAGCTTGTGAGGTTAGAATAAGAGCCTATTCCTCTGATAAATCCCATTTCTTTTCGTACTGTTAAGTATTGAAGAATCACTGGGCCGAGGACAGCCAGGACGATAATCAGAAATATCGCCATTTTTATCCAGAATCGCCCATCTTTGAATTTTTTTCTTAAGACTATATAGAGCAAGATATAAAGTCCTGCAAAAAGTGAAAGATAGAGGCCGTAATAACCGTTGGCCAGTGTTTGAAGGAGGAAGAATAAGGTAAAGAGGAACAAATATTTATAATGTTCGTTTTTGAAGAATTTATGGAGGAAGAGAAAAACGAGGGGCATACCTCCTGCTGTAAGAATCTGAAGGTGTGACAGATGAGCGATCATAAAAGGAGAAAAGGCATAAATGATACCGGCGGTCATTCCCCCAAGGACATTCTTTGTGAGATAACGGGCAAGAAAATACATGCCCAGTCCTGATGTTATGAATGAAAATAAAACTACAAAATTTTTGGCAAAAATTGGATTCTTCGAAGCCAGAAGGATCGGCAAGGCGACCAGAGACTGGGTCAGAAGGAATTCTGAATAGGCGATGGTCCTTTCATGAGGATAAAAAATATTGCCATTGAAAATATCAGAAATATCTAGACTCGTAATCGTTTGAACATTCCAGGCCATGATCCATGAGTTGAGGAGAGGATCTCCTACATCTTTTACTGCAGAACCCATATTGAAAATGAGCGGATATGTCATAAAGAGGGCTAAGACTGTAAAGAAGATCAAGCTTATCAGGTTAGCCTTTTGATGAAAGGGGTGAAAGGGGTCGCGTCTCAACATTTGACATAATATTTCCATTTTTCTAGAAAAAACTCAACTTTTTGAATTAGTGGCTCCACAAAAGGAGAGTTAAATCAATAAATGAATATGTCAAATGTTGAGATGCGACCCCCTCTGCTTATTTTAGCGTGGCTGTTTTGGTATAGTAACCACCTTTAAGAGAATCATAGATAATTTTTATGCTGCCTTTCCCTTTGACGAGCAAGCGATAGTCCATCTTTCCAAAACTGGGAATCCCTGATCCTATCCATAAGGAATTATCACGAGTCTTTATCTTTTGGGTTATTCCGCGGAAGCGGTCAATCAGGCTGCCGGCAGCGAGAAGTTTGACGTTTTTACCTTCGAGTTTGAGCCTGTCAGACCGATGAAGTTTTTTCTGACGGGCTTGGGCTGAGATTGTGGGAGTAACATGCGTGTTCTTTACTGTAATATCAATCTGATAGAGTTCTCCATCCAGCTTTTTGACTGCAACTTCATCGAAGATAAGATGGGGAAGCTGATCAGCATGGAATAGACAAAAGGCTGCGTTTCGGTGGCATGTATCCGGAAGCTGGAAAAGAGGCGGAACACGTGTTCCGTAAATTTTAACGCCGCCGATTTCAATGTCACCGTAGAGAGGATGCTTATAGGGAGTCCAATCAGCAAAGTGCTCTCCAAGGAGCACAAGGTCATGATAGGTCATTTCATAGAGTCTTCGGGCAAGGGAACGCATTCTCACGAGCTCTTCATCTTCTTCCTCTTCTTCTCCTCTTTCTCGTCCACCTATGGGAAAGGAGAAGGTTGGTGACATGTCTAGTTCGTTGCTAAAAGTGTAAGCACCAAGAATGCTGTAAAGGAAATCAATGCTTCCTCCGTAGACCGTGTACAAATCCTTGTAGACAATAATATATCTATAGCCTGGAATAATTTTTTCGCCTTTTTTGCCAATATAGTCGTAGATTCTTATGTCAGCCAAGGGAAAGTCACCCAAGTTCTTTGCGCCTGGTCCTCTGAGAATCATGCCGCCGGTATTGTGGAAATTTTGGGCTCCCATGATGTTCGGGTGAGCAAGGAGGAAGTCACGAGTGGCTTTTGTCTCAGGGAAGCAGAATGGGTAAGGACCGGCGCCGCGCTGGACATAGTTGGGTTGCCAGTTGAAGCCGTAATTGCGGTTCATGTCATACCCGCCAAGCCTGTCTTCGTTTATCCTTCCGTCACCATCATTGTCTATCCCTTCAGAGCCCAAGAGTGAATATTCCCCTTTTTCTCCTGGCATTACAGGAATCATGACTCTGGGATCGTCAGGATGGGCTTTGTAGCGTCCATTTGGATCTTTCTTTCGCATTTGAGTGATAAAGCCATCTCCATCCAAGTCTTCCGGTCCATCTTCATCTGCAACGCCGTCTTGGTCATCATCAAGAGGAATGAGCCCTGAGCGATGGGCTTCTCTCTTGTTGATGAAATAGTCACGGCTGTCAGGATTCATGGTCGGAATCACATAAAAGGCTCTCTCGTCAAGCAGGCGTGTGGCAAGCTCTGTCTTTCCGTAATTTTTCAGAAGATACCAGATCGCATATATGGCGACTTCAGTGCCCTGGATCTCATTGCCGTGTATATTGCCGTCAATGTAATAACCTGATTTATGCTCGGCAGGGCCAGTCTTGGCGTTGTTGAGGATAACAGCCCATATATCTCTTCCCTGGTAAGATTTTCCAAGGGACATGACTTTCATAAACTGTGGATATGCTTTTTCCAGAGCCTTAAGTGTGCTTGTGAGTTCTGCATGGTCATAGAAATGATCAAAGGAGAGTTTCACCTCAGCCGCTAGAACACTTTTAGAAGTCAAGAAGGCTAACAAAAGAGCCATTCCCAAAAAAATAAAGAGTATTTTATTTTTACACATTTTTTCCTCCGCATTCATTGAAGAACAAGGGTCGTTTTTA
Source organism: uncultured Eubacteriales bacterium (assembly GCA_964608785.1). GTDB lineage: Bacteria > Acidobacteriota > Aminicenantia > Aminicenantales > Aminicenantaceae. The sequence goes on along the minus strand of CAZSPM010000067.1, from coordinate 4,242 downwards.
CTGACCCAAGTTTTGGAGAGCTCGCTTTTATCGTGATTTTAGAGCCTTTTTTACCTTTTATTGTCCATTCTGCTTTTTTCGTGTCTCCGCTTCCGCCGATGAATGGGATGTTTACGACTGAACGTCCAGAAAATATTGATTGCTCTTTGGCTGTTTGAAGTTCAACCCTGATCGGCCAGCAAGTTCTGGCTCGCCTTCCCTGAGCAGTGGAGGTTGGAAACCAGCCTGGATTGGTTAAATAGATAGTCACCTGGTAGAGTCCGTCTTCAAGAGATTCGACCTTGGTTTCTTTGATTTTTAACTCAGCCAAACGGTCCATGAGTTTTATGTAAAAATCGGTGTGAAAAGCGATGGTTTTTTCAATTTGAGAGGGAGGGGGCGTTGTTTTTAGATAGGGAATAAAACCTCCAATCTCTACATCTCTTAGGGTCGGATGTTTGTAAGGTGTCCAGTCAACAAAACCTTCGCCTTTGAGCACTTGGTCAGACCACTTAAGGATATAAGAATCTGGATGTTCGCCCTCTTCTGCAGAAGGTCTTTTCGGCATTTTTTCCATCATTTGGACCATTCTTTCTGGAGTAACGCGGCCGGATTTCACCATGTTTATGAGCATCGATGCTTTGAAATTAGGCGGAGCCCCCTGTTCTTTGAGGAATGCTGCAATCTTTTCTTCGCCCAAAGCCAGAAAATCTTCAGAAGACATGGTTTTCAGTTTTTCCACAGTTAAAGTTTCCTTATCCTTTGTCGCGGGTTTTTTCTTTGGCTCAGGTATGGCCCAAATGTCAGAAGAGAAGACCTGAACGCCATACTGGTAATAGCAATAGGCAGCAAAAGAACCTTTTATCACTCCTCTGGCTCTTTTCTCCGGGTAATCGAGCTGGGCTTTTTTCAGTGCATCTTTATAGTCTTTCTGTACTGCTTGTATAAAGGGCATATCCTGTCTGTCGATGCTCATGGCTGCTCCTAGACCCAGTATCATGGCTACCATGCTTTCATCGATATCTCCGCCTCCAAAGATACCGCTTCCCTTAAGGATGTCGATGATCTCTGCCATGCTATATTCTTTATTCGGGTCCATTCCAAGGAACGAGGCAAAGCGCTCGGGGACTTTGAATTTATCTCCGGCTGCTTTCGCCCGCCCTGTTTGCTGGAGGTTGAGAAAGGTGTTTTCTGTGGAGAAATTCAAGACCATTGCTATATTGGGATGGGAGGTGAGGAATTTCAACAAAGCAATGGATTCCATTTGAGAGACAGGCCAAAGCCCTGCGGCATTTACATAATATTCGAAGTCATGAGGGAAATTGCGGTTGATTTCCACTCCTCCAGGAGGGTCTTCATTGTATTCTCCATCTCCATCATTATCCAAGCCTTCGGTATAAATCTTGTAGATCCCTTTTTCTCCTTTTTTAGGGTCGGCCCTTCTCATTAACCTGGATTCGGTCGGGTCTGGAATCCAATTGCCCTCTGGATCTTTTACTCTCATCTGCGTGATATAGTTGTCGTTGTTGAGATCATCGGGGCCATCCTCATCGATTAAATCGTCTAGATCATCATCCATGGGGCTGTTATTGGTGCGTCGTTCGTAACGGATTTTAGAAAAATAGTGCTGAGCAACGTCAGGATTGAGGAGTGGAGCCACATAAACCGTTCTCTTTTCAAGCAGGGAAGTTATTGTTTTGTCTTCCCCGTATTTGGTTAAAAGTTTCTCAATGAGCATGAGTGCGGCTTCCGTTCCGACGAGATGAACACCTTCCACATTTGCAGAGACAAATACAGCGGGCCTTAAATCAGGTTCTGGGCTTCTTTTTGCTTTAGCGGCAATCTGTAAGACTAGAAGATCGCTTTTTCCAGAACTTTTACCAATATTTATGAGCTTGGTGAGCTGAGGATATTTTGAATTCCATGCCGCAAGAGATGTTTGGACATCTTTTGGTGAGTGGTATGCATCAAATGTGAGTTTCTCAGGTGTAGCAGCGAGTGCCAAAGCAAGGCCCAAAAAAAGAACAACAGTGAAAACTAAACGACGAGACATAAGTACCTCCTTTCAATAATGCAAAACCAGTAATTATATCATTTTATTAAAAAAATGGGGTCAATAATTATCATTTTGTTTATGATGGAAAAATAAAAAATGAAAAAATAATATGAAAATCACCGTCTTTTGTCATTCCTGTGTAAGCAGGAATCCATGACTATCCACATATGTATAAAGTGCCATTTCTTTTGCTGCATAGGATATAAACGTAAAACTTTTTCATATTTCTAGATTCCTGCTTACGCAGGAATGACAAAAAGGAGTAATGTTTCAAGATTCAAGAACCGACCCCAACATCATTAATCAACATCAATATCAGGCAATGCAGAGATACCGTTATTTTTAGCATCGGAGAGCATTATTTTTTGAAGCTCTTGAATGACATCTTTTTCGGGTAATGATGGCGGATTCTCATTAAGAATCCTTTCTACTTCCTCAGAAGCTCTGTCAGTTATTGATTTTTTTCCAAGCGATACCCAATAGTCATAGGTGTCTCGATCTATTATCCGAGGAAATGTGTGTTCCTGCCTGTACCATTTTCTAGTATGGGACATTGAGAGAAATTGGGTCTCGGCAGTAAAGCCTTCGAACAGGTTTTTAGCGATAGGATCATCTCGTAGAGAGATTCCGTCTATCATCCGGCAGGCCATCCGGCAGATTTCATGGTCTACAACCAGTTTTTCCAAGCTTTGGCAGCTTTCAAAATTCATCATGCCAGGGCCAGAGACAACATTGACGCCTGATAGGGCTGCGACAACCCCTCCGATTCCTGTCTCAAAGCCTGCTTGAGCGTCATTCGTTTTCGAGTCACTCAGTGCCATATATGCATGAGTGGGAAGATTCAGATGTTTTCCGATCTGGGTATAAGCTGAGTCAATCATCATTGTCTCTATGGCGCCCATGGGAGTCGTGCCTTTCCTCATGTCAAAGCTAGAAGGGGAACCTCCAAATATAACGGGTGCTCCTTTTTTTGCCAGTTGGCAGATCACCAGCCCAGAGAGATTCTCAACAGTATGTTGCACAAGAGTCCCCGCTATGGTTACTGGAGATGTTGCTCCTGTCATACCCATAGAGACAAGCTCTGATGGAAGCCCTGCGCGAGCACAGTCGATCAGGCTTTGGGCAGTGAGATTACTCCATTTTAGGGGAGGGGAGGGGCATGCATCGAAAATAGCCAATGGCTTTTCTGCCAAGGCCCCTTCACTTCCTCTTATCGCAACGAGCATATCCAGCATTGGTTTGAATCCTTCAACTCGGAATGTCCCAGTCACCACGGGTTTGGTCGAGAATTGAAGACCTAAGAACAAACGATAACTGTCGGAAATCAAATCCGGAACATCACTGCTTACTATTCCTGTACTCTGGAAGTGAATGTGTTCTAGGCACTCTGTGAGCCGATAAAACTGGATCAAGTCTTCAGTCACAGCTTTCCGCTCCTCTGAAGTCTCATGGTCAAGAATTGTGATGGCAGCCGAACCCGGATTAAAATGAACGTGGTCTTCACCCACAATGAATTCTTTATCCCCTTTTCTGTCATATAATTTAATGGTCGAAGGGGTTGAAGAAAGTGAATCCTCTACAAGTTCGGGTGTGATGTGAACCCTTTGAGTGGGTTCATCGGCTTTCATTCCAGCGTCCTTCAAAAGATTCAGGGATTCTTGGTTTTCGATAAAAACACCTTCTTTCTCGAGGATATGGTACGCTTCAGAGATTATTTTTTGGATAAATTCTTCGTTCATAAATTCCAATTTGGGTCTTACTGTCTTAATCATTATTTTTTCCTTTTATAGCTTTTTCTCGCATAATTCATTCTAAAAGCTTTTTATTTCTCCATAAGTTTTTTTGCCGCTTTTACAGCAGTCATGGCATTTTCAGCATAGCCGCTTGCTCCGATATCGTCCGCCCATTTTTGATTGACCGGAGCGCCTCCAACTAAAACTATAAATCGGTCGGAGAGATTCCTTTTTTTTAAGAGTTCAACAACCTTTTTCTGTCCAAGCATGGTTGTTGTCAGGAGGGCAGAAAGGCAGATGAAATCTGCGTTTTCTGTTTCAGCTTTTTCTATGAATTGTTCTAATTTCACATCTGCTCCCAGGTCAATAACATCAAAACCATTGGCAGAGAGCATCGAGGCCACGAGATTCTTGCCTATATCATGGATATCGCCCTCAATGGTTCCGATAACGACCTTGCCTTGGGATTTTGTT
>CAZSPM010000066.1:0-7804 GCA_964608785.1 uncultured Eubacteriales bacterium | reverse complement strand
TTCTTTTTGTCTCTGGATTTTTCGTTTCAGCCTTTCGAGCCTGTGTCTAAAATCCTTCTCATAATAAGAAGAAAGGCCGCTCGAACAAACAAGCCCCTCTTCTGCAGCCTTCATGGCTTCCCCGAATTTTTTCTTTCTGTGTTCTAGGTACATGGCAAGTTCTCTGAATGAGAAAAGCTGATTCATTGAGATCGCATCTGAGGAGGCGATATCCTTCCACAGCAAAACAGCCTTCTTCCACTCCTGATTTCTCTTGAAAAAGTAAGAGAGCTTTTTCTTGGTCAGTAGCGTAATTTCATCAGACAGTTCGCCATCAAGGGCTCTTTTGAAAAAATGGACAGATTTTTCGATCTCTCCGACTTTTTCCATGACCTTTCCAGCACCAAAAAAATCCATTGCATCGGTAAGCTCATGTTTCTTCCCTTCAGAAAAGATGAGAGAGCCGACAACAACCACTCCTAAAAGAGAGAGAATATCCTCCTGGTTGTGGTAGAGGATTGGCTCAATCAAGTCAAAATTTCCAGTATGAAGATACTGGAAATATCTTCCCGGAATCTCGGCAGAAGGGATATCTTCTGAGCGGTCTGCTTCAACGACCTCGAGGGCAAGATTATACAGCCGGCAGTTCTCATATTTGTGCTTCCAGAGAGAACGGGCAGAAAAGAGAAAATCAAGATGGGGGAGCTCGCTGAGGAGGAAAGGCGCCCTGTTGAGGATGAATCGTGTCTCAAGGAGAGGGATGTCAAAACCTTTCCCGTTATAGGTGACAACGGATTGAAAATTCATCTGGGTAATAAACTGGCCCAGTTCATGGATCATCCGCTTTTCTTCTGCAGGCTCCCCTAGGAAAAACTGGGAGACATAGAATCTGTCGTCTCTGTAGTAACCTAAACCTATGAGAAAGGGAAGAACCCCTGTCCCTCCTGAAAGGCCTGTGGTCTCAAGGTCGACAAAGAGGGCGGTGGAAAGGTCCAGGTTTTCGAAGGCCTCATCATTACTCAGATAAGAGAGGATGTCCCCTTTTATGTCTAGACCAGAGGATATGGAAATTTTTCCGTACCTGACGTCTAGTGGATATGGATTTTCAAAGAATTGGAGGGATTCCCTCTCGAGAGGCTCGAAGGCTGGGGCCTTTGGTTCTATCGGTTTTTCGTCGCTGGTGAGGTTAATGAGCTGTTGGAGCTTATCTTTCGTGGAGAGGTTTCCAGATCGTTCTATTTCTTCCCAGGTGTCTCTTATGGTTTGGGATTTAGAGCGTGCTTCTCGCTCTTTTTTAAGCTGCTTGAGTTTATCTTTTATATCAGCCATTTTTTCTTTCAGTCTTATTCTTTTTCTTTTTTAGCAATTTAAAAAGCGTTATCTTACCAACAATTAAAGGTATTAGCCCAACTGCTCCAATTGTTATGTGTTCGACGAGCCATAGGAGAACCAAAATACCTCCAATGATAGTAATTAATAACGCTGCCCAAAACTGTGTATCTTCTGACATTCGGAATCTCCTTGCCGAACAAAGAATTGCTCTTTAAGTGAACCCTACGCAAATTATTCTCATAAATAACTTAACATAGGAAATAGCTGCATTCAACTGAAATCGGCCTGAAATCCCAGGGGCTAGTTTATTACTCTGAGTTATAAAAAAAACAAAAATCCAAATTTTCATAACTGGGAGTTATTTTTTTATTCTCCCATGAATTGAATAAGGATAGTGCGGGAGCGAGAGCGGTTGTCAAAATCAAGAAAGACAATCTGTTGCCATGTTCCGAGATTCAGTGTACCGCTTGAAAAAGGAATATTTAAGGAGGGACCTACGAGTGATGCACGGACATGAGAAAATCCGTTTCCGTCTCCCCATCGAGCATCATGATGATAGTTCGTATTTGAGGGGATTATTTTTTCCATGAGTTCCGAGAAATCCTCAACAAGGCCAGATTCGTATTCGATTGTGGTTAGACCGCCTGTGGACCCAGGAACGAATAAATTGACAATACCGTTTTGAAGGCCGCTCTCAGAGAGCTTCCTGGCGACATCTCCGGTGAGATCCTTCATATCGCTGAATCCTTGAGTTGAGAAGCTTACAGAATCGCTGATTACTTTCATTGGTAATCTCCTCCCCAATCATAGGATAAATTTCTTGGGCGGTAAAGAATTAAAGAGAAATGGTTGAGATTGCCACGCTTCGCCCGCAATGACAAAATAGCATGAACGGCATGCCAGATTCCAAGGAAGAGCTTGAAGCGAGGGGAAAGATTGGTTAGAATCGAAACTCAAAAGAACTCCCAAAAAATGATATGATCTCAAAAAGTGAGGGTAAGCTTATGAAAAAATTAAAACACTATAAGATTCTTACAATCATCTTTATAGGCGCAATCGTTTTTACGGGAATATATTTCGTTTTTCCCTTGTTCGCATCGGGAGAAGATGCGGTTACCAAGCTGCACAAGGAAGCTCTTGTCTGGGATTGCCATAATGACCTTTCCTACCGCGTCCTCTATGAAAAGCTCGATATAGGGAAACGCCTTCCCGCAGGCCATGTGGACATCCCCCGGCTCAAGGAGGGGAGTGTGGATGTTCAGGTTGTGGCCCTTTTTATCCAAAACTTTCTTTATCCTGACAAGTGTGCTAATCAGGCCTACCAGCTTCTCGAGGCTATGAAGAATGCGATTGAAAAAAATCGGGATTCCGTGGAGCTTGCTCGAACCGGCACAGATGTAGAGCGCATCGTTAAAGCAGGGAAAATTGCTATGCCCCTGTCTATCGAGGGAGGACATGCCATTGAAGATAACTTGGACCATCTGCGGAAATTTCACGAGCTTGGTGTCTCCTCCATGACACTCACTCATAGTATCAGTCACGGCTGGGCTGATTCGGGTCGTGATAAGCCCAGATGGGGTGGACTCAACAATCTCGGCAGAGAAGTTGTAAAAGAAATGAATCGAATCGGAATGGTCATCGATATCTCGCATGTCTCAGATGAGGCTTTCTTTGATGTGCTTGAAATAACTCGTGATCCGGTTATCGCTTCGCATTCAGGGTGCAGAGCCCTCAATCTCCATGACCGAAATATGAGCGATGAGATGCTGCGCGCACTGGCAAAAAACGATGGGATCATCGGGATTGTTTTTGTGCTCCCCTTCCTGACTCCTGAATACAACAAAGCCATGCAGGAACTTCAAGCTATCAGTCGTCCCTGGTTCAGGAAGGTCCCTCCTATAAAAGACTTAGAACTCCGGATCGCGATTGAACACCTCAATGCGGGCCAGGGTTGGCCGCTTGAAAATCTGCCCACCATCGAAGATGTCCTTGACCATATTGAACATGCTGCAAAAATTGCCGGTGTGAACCATGTGGGGCTTGGGGCAGACATGTATCCCCGGAATCCCTCGCCTGTTGGTATCCGAGGAGTTCAGGATTATCCCAATATCACAAGAGGATTGAAAAAAAGAGGATTTTCTGACGAAGATGTCAAAAAAATCATGGGCGGAAATTTCCTGAGAGTCTGGAAACAAGTCACAGATAAATAGCCATCGGGGTCAGGCCTCCATAATTTGTTCCATCGGGGTCAGGCCTCCATAATTTGTTCCATCGGGGTCAGGCCTCCCTTGCTTTCATAGTTGTCATTCCTGCGCAAGCAGGAATCCAGAAAGTGGATAGTCCTAGATTCCTGCTTGCGCAGGAATGACGAACATGATTCTGGATTCCTGTAGAGCTTGTGCCTGCAGAGCTTGTGCCCGCGAAGGCGGCTAGCAAGTACAGGAATGACGAACATGATTCTGGATTCCTGTAGAGCTTGTGCCTGCAGAGCTTGTGCCCGCGAAGGCGGGTAGCAAGTACAGGAATGACAGAAAGTATTCAAGCCTGACCCCGATGTTTTTTGTCAACGAAAATGCAATTGTTTGCGTTTTGATAAATGAAAGAGAAAAACTGTGATCTTTGATGTATGAAAAAGAATCTAGGATAATAAATAAAGAAAAAATATGAATGAACAGACCATAATCCAGCAAGCTCAAGAAGGAAACAAGGAGGCATTGAGACTCTTGTTTGAAAAAAACAAACGAAGGATTTTTTCCTTGGCTTACCAGTATGTGAAAAACGCTGAAGATGCTGAGGACATTCTCCAGGAGACATTTATCAAGGCATACAATGCCCTGCATAAATTTGATTATCAGAATAGTACAAGCTTTTCTCCCTGGCTCTACCGCATAGGCATCAACTGTTCCATTGACTATCTAAGGCGGCATAAAAAAAAATGTATCTCAATGTTTGTAATTCTCTCTCTCATCCTCAGCGGTTCTTTTTTAGCGCAAGAAAAACAAAAAGACCGCGAGATGTACGAGAAAGCAAAGAAATTAATCTACGCGAAAGAGTGGGGAAGAGCGGTTGAGGCATTGAAAAAATTTGAAAAAGCATACCAGAAGAGTGCCTATCTGGATGATTCGCTCTACTGGCTAAGTTACAGCATATACAAACTCAGCGCTAGCCTGGCGAATATTGACCAGCAGATTGAGAAACAAAAAGAAGCTCTGGAAAGGATCAATTCCATGATCCAGCAATTTTCCGAAAGTTCCTGGGTTGATGATGCTAAAACCTTGAGAATAGAGATTGCTGAAGACCTGGTTAAGAAAGGTCTCACTGACTACAAAAGATACATCAATGGAAGCCTGCAGGCTGAAAAGGGCGATCCTGAACTCGAGCTGAAGCTGGTTGCATTGGATGCGCTTTTGAACATGGATTCTGAAAAGGCTTTTCCTATCTTGGAGAAGATTGTCAAAGAGCAAGAAAATCCGAAACTCAGGGAAAGAGCGTTATTCGTTCTCAGCCAATCTAAAGATCCAAAAGTCGTCCCGCTTATGGTTGAATTGGCAACCAAGGATCCGGATATAAAAATGAAAGGACGGGCAATTTTCTGGCTGGGACAGAGGAGAACCAAAGAGAGCATTGAAGCTCTTTTAAAAATCTATGAGAAAACCGGTGATATTAAGATCAAAGATGAGCTGATTTTCGCCTTCTCTCAAAATAAAAATAAAAAGGCCTCGGCTAAACTATTCGATATTGCTAAAAATGACTCTGATCCAAAGGCAAGAGAAAAAGCCATCTTCTGGCTGGGACAGAGGAAAGATCTTGAGAGCATTGAAGCCCTCGTTGATATTTATGATAAGGCGATTGATTCGAAAATCAAAGAACAATTGATTTTTGCATTTTCTCAACACAGAAGTGAAAGAGCTAAAGACAAACTGCTTGATATTGCTAGAAATGACAAGGACATCAAAGCAAGAGAAAAGGCGATTTTCTGGCTGGGACAGAAAAAAAGCGATGAGGTAATAGATATATTCTCTGATTTGTACTCCAAGACAGATGATGTCAAAGTCAAGAAAGGCTTAATATTCTCTATCTCCCAGAATAAGAGTAAAAAGGCGATTCGACTATTAATTGAAATAGCCAAGAAAGAAAAGAATGTGGAGTTGAAAAAGAATGTGATCTTCTGGCTGGGCCAGTCTAAAGACGAAGAAGCGATGAAGTTTCTCAGAGAAATTCTCGAGAAATAAAAGGAGGGGAAAATGAAGCACATGCGCATGAATAAGAACATCGGGATGATTATTGCGACAGCCTTTTTGGTATGGCTTGCCTCTCCAGTCTTTGGGCAAGAAATATCCGGCTTTTTAAAGGGAAAAGTCCATCGCCTGGATCAGATAAATCTCTCTTTGGCTCAGAAACTCTCATCGGCTGAGAAGGAATTCAAAAAGTCGGAAAAAGCAGATGCCTACCTCACAGGCTATGTCTTCTTGTCCAGGCATGAAATTCACTTGGACAAAAGGTGGGCTCCAACTGAACCTTACAGAGTTTCTGCCACAGATAATAAAATAAAGGTACGCAGAGCTTCCAAATGGGGGAAAAAGCACAGCAGATCCATGACCTCAGAAGAAGGAAGCGCTCCGGCAGGTCTCCTAATCCTGCATATGACTTCGAACAATAAAGCGGAAATAATTGATGTTGAATTAATTGATTTAGACCGCGAATACGAATTCCAGGCCGATCTACTGGCTGGGCGAGGTTGAGAATGAAGAGAGCATGAACTTTCTCGAAAATACATTTGAGTCTGGCAGAGACGAGGTTCGGAAAACCTTGATTTTCGTGATAAGCTCTCACGACGGCCCAAAGGCATACGATTTCTTCCGCCGTGTAGCCCTTGGAGATTACGCAACAAAACTGAGAAAGAATGCCATATTCTGGCTTGGGAATTACAAGGATGAAAAAAGCCTTGATTATCTGAAAGAGATCTCAGGGAAAATCAAAGGTACGGAGCTCAGAAAGCAGGTCGTATTTGCTCTCTATCTCTGCAGCCAGGATGAGGATAAAGCTCTCCGAGAATTGATCAATATTGCGAAAAATGACGATAATAGAAAAGTCAGGAAACAGGCAATTTTCTGGATGGGTCAGTTGGCATCGAAGGAGTGCGCCGTGGCTCTTAAAGATGTTATTGAAGATTCAGAGGATGTTGATATAAAAAAATCTGCTGTATTTGCCATAAGTCAACTCCCTTCGGATAGGGCAGTTCCAATGCTGATTGATATCGCCAAAACAAACAAGAGTCCTTCAATCAGAAAAAACGCCATATTCTGGCTGGGCCAGAAAGACAGCAAGGAAGCCCTCAAGTTCTTCGAGGAAATATTACTCAAGAAGAAGTAGCAACGGGGTCAGGCTTGAATAACTTTCTGTCATTCCCGTGTAAACAGGAATCCAGGCTTGTTCCCGCAGAAGCGGGAAACCATATAAATAAGAGACTCTTATCCAGATAAGTCTGGATTCCTGCTTCCGCAGGAATGACAAGCATGCATCTGGATTCCTGCTTCCGCAGGAATGACAAGCATGCATCTGGATTCCTGCGGAGCTTGTTCCTGCGGAGCTTGTGCCTGCGGAGCTTGTGCCTGTGGAGCTTGTGCCTGCGGAACTTGTGCCTGCGGAACTTGTGCCCGCGTAGGCGGTTAGCAGGTAACGGGAATCCAGGACTGCCTACTTTCTGAATTCCCGTTTGCACGGGAATGACAGAAAGTTATGAAAGCCTGACCCCAATGCACTTAAAGGCCGGGCCAGGAACGGGGGAAGAAAATCTTTTCATAAAGGCTCAGTGCATAGCGGTCTGTCATGCCGGCTATGCAATCCCCTACTCTCTTTTCCACAGGATCGCCCTCAGGATAGGACTTGATATAATCCCCAGGGCTCTTAAGGAGATCATGATACAAATCAGTAATAATTTTCTCTGTCTTCTCCAGCTCCTCTCTTGAGTCTGGGATAAAATAAACCCTATCGTATAAAAAATCGCGAAGCTCCATCACTGCTTCTCCTACTTCTCTGCTCATGGCTATCTTCGCTAAACTTGACTTCAGGCTTGCCTCCACAACATCCTCCACCATTCTATCGATCCGGGAAGCATGCCATTGGCCAAAGATTTGAATAAGATGAGAGGGAATATCGCTTTCTTTTATTATCTCAGCCCTAACAGCATCATCAATATCATGGCTCACATAGGCGATCACATCTGAAGCTCTTACAACCTGGCCTTCAAGGGTTGAGGGCATATTCTGTTTTTCATTGTCAATTATTTCCCCCCGTCCCTTGGAATGTTTAAAAATGCCGTCCTTGACTTCGTGAGTGAGATTCAAACCCTTCCCGTCATACTCAAGCTTCTCTACAACTCGTAGGCTCTGTTCGTAATGGGTAAAACCGTCGGGCAGAAGCTTGGCCAGAGTTTCCTCTCCAGCATGACCAAATGGCGTATGGCCCAGGTCATGTCCCAAGGCAATGGCTT
>CAZSPM010000065.1:0-7937 GCA_964608785.1 uncultured Eubacteriales bacterium | reverse complement strand
TCATTCAAGATCGCGGAGAATCGACAAGTCGGACGGTAGTAACTTTTATAGGCATCCCTGAGGGAGTAAAAGAGGCTGCGTTTAAGGCAATAAAGAAAGCAGCTGAAGTCATAGATATGAGCAAGCACAAAGGAGCCCACAGTCGCATTGGAGCCACAGATGTATGTCCTTTTGTTCCAGTCACCGGTGTGACCATGCAAGATTGTGTTCAACTTGCCCATGAATTGGGAGAGAGAGTTGCCGAAGAGCTCAAGATTCCAATTTACTTGTATGAAGGGGCTGCTCAAAAGCCAGAGAGAGTGAACCTGGCAAATATTCGCACCGGCGAGTATGAGGGCCTACCTGACAAATTAAAAGACCCGGAATGGGCGCCTGATTATGGCAAACCTGTCTTCAACGCAAAAGCCGGCGCTACAGTCATCGGAGCAAGAGAGTTTCTAATCGCCTACAACATCAATTTGAATACTCGGGACCGAAAGCTTGCTCATGAGGTTGCGCTGAATATAAGAGAGAGGGGACGGGCAAAGCGAGACAAAGATGGAAAAATAATCAGAGATGCTGAAGGAAAAGCTATCAAAGTTCCAGGTAAATTTAAAGAATGCAAAGCTGTGGGATGGTACATCGAAGATTATGGAATTGCACAAATTTCAATCAATTTCACCAACTACAAAATAACTCCACCTCATACAGTTTTTGATGAAGTAATCAAAGAAGCCGAAAAACTCGGATTAAGGGTTACAGGAAGCGAATTAGTGGGTTTGATCCCGAAAGAGGCCATGCTCATGGCAGGAAGATATTATCTCGAAAAACAGGGAAAAAGCCCAGGAGTTCCCGATGAAGAACTCATAAAAGTAGCGGTATTCTCCCTCGGGCTAGACGACGTTGCCCCTTTTGATCCTCAAAAGAAAATAATCGAATATCAGTTTAAGGAAATAGAAGACTCTCTCATCGATTTTAATCTCCGCGAATTTGCCAACGAACTCTCTATGGATTCTCCAGCTCCTGGTGGCGGAAGCACTGCTGCCTTGTGTGGGGCTCTATCGTCTTCTCTCACTTCCATGGTCTCTAATTTGACTATCGGAAAGAAAGAATATGAAAACGTCCAAGATGATGTAAAAAAAATAACGCTAAAGGCACAGAATCTAAAAGACGAATTTCTCAGAGCCGTTGATCTGGATACGATGGCCTTTAACAAGCTCATGGATGCTTACCGATTGCCCAAAAAAACAGATGAACAGAAAGAAGAGAAGGAACGAACAGTGGAAGAAGCTTTGAAAGAAGCCACTCTGGTTCCTTTCGGAGTTCTCGAGAAGAGTATTGAAGCCTTGGAACTGGCAAAAGAAATAGCTCTGAAAGGAAATAAAAATTCGTTGAGTGATGCCGGGGTAGGTGGCCTTACGGCTCAAACATCTGCTGAAGGGGCTTATTATAACGTCAAGATAAACCTGCCCGACATCCAAGATAAAGAGTTCAAATCTAAAATGAAGCGGAAAGCGACTTCCTTAAAGAAAAAAGCGATGAAAATCGGGAATGAGCTGAGAGCAATCATCGAGAAAGAAATATAGGGGCCTGCCCCCAACTTTGATTGGAGGACGTTCCCTATTTATTGGTTCATCTCCCATTTATTTGTAAATATTAATACCTGTTTAACAAAATGTCATTCCTGCGGAAGCAGGAAACCAAGCTTGTTCCCGCTGAGCTTGTGCCCGCGGAAGCGGGTAGCGGGTACAGGAATGACGAAACGGAGCAAGAATAACAGTTCAATTATAGTCTCTTATGTTATTTTTCAACTTTTTGGGAGATGATCCCTATTTATTTAATTTTTTTTAAAAGAAAAGAAAATCCGAATAAGAAAAAAGAAAGTATGACAATGGCCCCAGATGCAGGAAGGTCAAAATAGAAAGCCAAAAAAAGCCCTAATACGACTGAAATAAAAGCGACAACAGATGAGAGGACAATAGCCTGCTTAAAATTGGCTGCTAGCTGTAGGCCTGCTGCAGCCGGGATGACTACTAGAGCAGACACAAGAAGAATCCCGACTACCTTCATCCCGAGAACGATTGTCACAGCCGTAAGAACGGTTAAGACAACATCTAGATGACTGACTTTTATTCCTGATGCTTTGGCCGCTTCGCGATCAAACGTCACATACATGAATTTGTGATAATTCAGTATAACAATCAGCACTACTATCATAGCCAAAACAACAGATAGCCAGACCTCGGTTGTATCTATGGCCAGGATTTCACCAAAAAGATACCCGAATAAATCCACGTTAAAGCTGTGGGCGAGCGTCACCAATAATATCCCAAAGGCAAAACCCACGCTGCTGAAAATGGCTATGGCTGTGTCTCCGTACAGCCCTGCTTTTTCCTTCAGTTTCATGATCCCTAAGGCTGTTAATATTGCGATGGCTAAAGCCATAGCTAAGGGCATGACATTCAGTAACAGCCCCAGAGCAACTCCTGCAAAAGTCACGTGAGCTAAGCCATGGCCGATCATAGCATCACGCCTAAGGATAAGAAACACTCCCAAAAGAGCGCAGGCAATGGCTACAAAAATCCCCGCTAGGAGTGCTCTCTGAAGAAATCCGTAATTGAGAAAAGCTTCCATTTTCAAATAATTGAGTTCCCATCAATGGCGATGGGAGATCATATGATGCCCCCCAGCCAGAATCTCCTTGAAAGCCTCGGAGCGGCAGAAATCTTCATGGGAACCATGGTAGACCAATTTCTGGTTAAGGCAGGCAACCTGATTCACATGCTCGTTTACAACGCCGTAATCATGTGTAATCAGAACGATAGTTATCCTTTCTTTTCTATTAAGATTATCGAGCATATCATAGAAATGCTCCTGGGTTTCAGCATCCACTCCTGTCGTTGGCTCATCAAGGAAGAGAATTTCCGGCTGATTGACAATCGCTCTGGCAATAAAGATACGCTGCTGCTGTCCACTAGAGAGGCTCCCTATTCGCCAATTCCTAAACTGATCCATACCAACATGGATTAATGCTTTTTGGATAGAGAGTTCCTCCTCTTTTTTCGTCAATCTAGGGAATTTCCTGCTTGAAATTAAACCCATATGCACAACTTCTTTGACTGATACCGGAAAAAAAGGATCAAGAGGGGTAGCCTTCTGAGGGACATAACCCAACTTTCGCCAATCACTAAATCTATCCATGAGCTTCCCCAAAATTCGGACTTCACCATGGGAGGGTTTCAATAGTCCAAGGATTATTTTGATCAGAGTTGTCTTGCCAGAGCCATTTGGCCCTATGATGGCTAAAAAATCGCCTGAATTAATGGAAAACGACACATCTGATAAGACATCTGTATATCCATAGCTGAAGGATATACTATCAACAGTGATCAACTCTTTCGGTTTATTTGCATATGAGTCCATTCTTTAAACTCTCCAAATTCTTTTCCATTATATCAAAAAAAGTTACACCCGACTTCAACTGAACTTTAGTCAGATTTGCACCGGGATTTAAGACCAGGATCCGAGCACCAACTTCCTTGGCGATGACCTTGGCCAACTTATCGCTCACTGTTATTTCAAAAAAGATCACTTTTATCTCATGCTCCTCAGCTTGGCCCACAACATCAATAAGCTGCTTTGGAGTAGGCTCGGAATCTGGACTCAGTCCGTAAAGGGAAATCTGATGCAGATCATATCTTCTCGCCAGGTAGCCAAATGCAGAATGCCCGCCTAGAATAAAAGCCCTGTGGGCACAGCGCTTCAGTTCTTCTTTGTACTTCTTATCCAACATCTTGAGCTTTTCCTTGTAAAGGCCTGCATTTCTTCTGAAAATCGATGCGCCTTCGGCATCTACTTCAGAAAGCACAACAACAATTTTATCGATTATTATCTGGTCAATCTCAAAGTCAAGCCAGATATGCGGATCCACTGCCTCATGCTCATGAGCATGCTGGTGTTCATGAGGCTCTTCTCCTATCAAGGAAATTTCTTGGCTCGCTTCCAGTACTCGTAGCTTCGTACTTTTTACACTCTTCAGCATATCGTGAAGCCAAGGCTCCAAATCTCGACCAACATAGATAAGAATGTCAGCAGAAGAAAGTTTAATGATATCACTGGGCCTCGGTCTCCATGTATGAATCTCCGCACCGGGAGGGAGAAGCAAGGTAACTTCTCCCCTGTCTCCGCAAACAGCTTCTGCGAATTCCTTCAGGGGGAAGACGGTGGTTATAATCTTTGTCTTATTGGATGCGAACAAATTCGGCAATATGAGAACAAAAAAGCTCAACGCCAAAAATAAATTTAGAAAGAGATGATTAAGCAGAATCCTCCTTTTTTCTAGGCTACAATAACTGGAATCCCTCTCAATCATTCTACGGGATAGAGCCTTTCCTTCCACTCGATTTTCTTTTTAAACACTGAGATGCGAAAAGAATTTAGAAGTATTAAGAGGGCTAAAGCGACACCAAAAGGATGAAGCAGACCGAAGAGGACGATTGTCGTAAACCTCACAGATAGAATAATTTTTATGGAAGAAATTATCGCTGCCTGTATAAGAGGCATTGTCAAACTCTGGTGTGATTCCACAGCTTCCCAGAGGGACAAATAGGGGTATATGAAAAGAAAATAACAAGCTAAGAGAATAGCGAAAAGATAATGGGGGGCGCTCCCGATGGCTTCATACACATTTTTCGAAAATCCATACCATAGCTCTCTAAAACAGGTATAAAATCTTACATTCATAACGCCGGTGCCATTTACAGCAGAGATCTTCCCTCTATATTCCTTAACTTTTTTTGCCAAAGCGAAATCATCAACAATAGCTGTCTTTATAGACTCATAACCTCCAATGGAAAAATAGATGTTTCTCTGTATAAAAAGGAAAGGGCCAATTCCAAAAGCAAGGTGAGAGTTCTTAGAGTAGTTCACCAACCGGGAAGGAAGAACGCAAAAAAAAGTGAAATGGATGATCGGGTAAAAAAGTTTCTCTGACCAGGTCTTTGCGACGAGTCCTGGAATATAGGTCACAAAAACCGATTTTCTTTTTTGTGCTGTCGTGAAAGCTAGAGAAACAGACTGAGACCTATGTGTTGTATCTGCATCTGTAAATAGAAACCATTTTCCTCGAGCTGCCTGAGAAAGCTGGTGACATGCCCAATTTTTCCCGTTCCACCCTGGCGGAAGTTCCTTTCCCCTGATAATCTTTACTTTCTTGTGATGCAAGGAAAGCTCCTTAACGATCTCATAAGTTCTGTCTTTAGAGTTATCATCGAGCACTATGATTTCAAGCCGAGGGTATTCGGATTGAAGGAGAGAAGTGATACAATTTTCAATATTCTTCTCTTCATTTCTTGCAGGAATCAATACGGAGATTAACGGCAACGGTCTTTTAAGCTTTATTCTTCCTTGCTTGTTAAGCCTTTCTAGATTCTGGAGTAAGTTTATGAATAAGAGAACCAAGAAGAAAACAATCCCCATTTCAAGAAACTCCATGATCCTTACCAGCCTGATTCCTGTTTTATCCTTTTCATATAAGGTTCATCGATTAGTCTTTTCACACCCATTAAAAGGAGCATTGAAGCCAAAAGCCCAATCTCTCCCCATGATTTCTTCAGAACTGCCCACCAAAGAATGGGTATGCTTGCCATTCCAATGGTTATGGCAAGGTGAAAATTCCGGGAAGGAAGATATATTGCTCCTATTAGGATGCAAGAGGCGATAATGATGAGTGGCTGCATAGCAAAGAGAAACCCCAAAGAAGTGGCCAATCCTTTTCCTCCTCTTCCTTTGAGGAAAACAGGGAAACAATGACCCATGATTACAGAAAATCCGCAGATCCAAATCCACCAAGGCGACAGTCCGAGAAAATGCCCCACCCAAAAGGCTGAAAATCCTTTCAATACATCCAGAAAACCTGCTAATATGCCGAATTTTTTACCGACTACATGCCAAACGTTCCTTCCTCCAACATTCCCCTCTCCCACAACACGGATATCGACACCTTTGACTATTTTGGCAACGAGATAGGAAAATGGAATAGAGCCTAAGAGATAAGAAATCACACACCCAAGAACAAGCTGGATAGCCATCCTTTTCTATGCCTTATTTCTTAATACATAACAAACATCATGTCAAATATTTTCCAAATAGAAGAGACGCTCCCGACAGGAATGCTCTTTCTCTATTGTATTTAGTAAGAAACCTGGATCCGAGGGACTCAATCCATGGGGGTCAGACCTTTAAAAGTGGAGTTTTTCTTTGGGTTCCAACGGGGTCAGGCTTTATCGTAAAAAGATGTTCTAGGGTAAAATGCAGTCCGTTTTTCATCATGAGGACAAAGCCTGACCCCAATGATATTTATAAAACTCACGTTTTAAAGGTCTGAGCCCAATGCACAAATCTGACGCAGACTCATTATGTTTTAATTGGCGAAATATCCTGCGCGGTGTGTTATTCGGTAATTCCTACTTTTAACCTTCACCTTTATTTCTCGAAATTTCCCATCTTTTTTGTAATTTTTTGGGGAATAATAGAGAAGATAGTAATTTTCGGAGGCATCAGCAGCCTTCTGGAATAAAAATTCCGGGTTTGCAGAGCTGTCTACGATTCCTCCTGTAGCCTGAGCAATCTCTCTAAAAGCACCGAAGATATCTTCAGAATGCTCTTCCATGCGAACTCCAAAGATATACTTCCGCGGTTTCGAAAAAAACAAAAAATTACAAGAGATGGATGAATCCGCATAAGCCTGCTTGACACGGGCCACATCAAAAGAAAGGTCTCTCTTATAAAATCCAAAAAGGGATAAAGTTGCCAACTGAATATTTGGCTGGTCCTGATACATACTCATGAATTTTTCATATATATTTGGATCTATTTGAGGAATAAATTCTCTCTGATAAAACAGAAAAACGTACTTCTGTCCCTCTTTATCTTTTAAATACTCCGCAAAGTCCAAGAGTTTCTTTTGATCCACTCTCCTTAACTTCTCCAGCTTATTCAAAAGTACTGCGTAATGGTTAATCAATTCATCAAGCCCCATGCCTTCATACTCGGCAGCACTGGATCTCGATTCCCCATCCGTAACAAACGTCCCAGCTAAAACTCTTACTAACCCTGTAACTTCATTTACTGCATTCCTGTAATCTGAGCTTCCCATCCAAGCATCTTTTCTGAGAATCTTGCTGAGCTGGCTCACAATCTCTTCTTTGGGTAACACTCTTAGGGTCTCACTCTTCATTCTGTATGTCTTCATCGGGGTAACAACAATGAGATCATCTCCTTCAACCAAGACATTCTGCAAAAAATAATTCATGGCATCCTTCAGTTTTGGCGCATACTCAGCTATTTCAAAAAAGAGATAAAAGCTTCTTTTGGTCTCAGGATGAAACTTTTTCTTCTCTTCTTTCCTCTGTATATAGGTTTTCTTTACCTGATAGACGGCTTCGATTTTCTGGAGTATACCATTCTCATAAACCTCAAAATCGTCTATGGTTAAGTCATCTACAAATGTGTTTCCTTTATATACTCTAACAGGAACTTCGATGTTTATGACTGCCACATCATGAGTTTCTTCCTGTGCAAGGATGGCCAAACATAGAACAAGTATTCCTACTAAGAAATAAACCTTTTTCATTTGTTTGTATCACCTCTTTGGGATCAGACTCGAATAACTTGAATTTTTTTGCCCATTTCATCTTCCAGAGAAATTTCTCATCTCAATAAGAAGGCTCTTCCAATTATACTCAATACTTAAAAAATAATAAAACTTATGAAGGCCTGACCCCAATGCAAGCATTATTCAAATCGAATACTGATTTCTTTTTTAATGTTTCAGAACTTAAACAATTCTTACCTACAGGAATTAAGAAAGATAAAAAGAATGAGAAATGGAATAGCACAATTATCCAACTTAACAATGGTCATATATTACATTTTAGACCTATTAAATGTAAAAGAGG